>JANXGZ010000214.1 GCA_024958995.1 Methylococcales bacterium
CCAGTTCCACGTTTGCGTTATTGGCCATCTGCGTGACGAAAAGGATTCTCTACGTGCTGCCTGGGCCTGCTACCACCTTCCTGAGCAATCCCGCATCGTGGTTTCCTGCGCCGGCAAGGCCCACAACGAGGCGTGGCGGGAAAAGGCGCTGGAAGAAAGCCGGTCCAATCCTCGGTTTCATTATCTGGGTGAGTTGGACAAGCCAAAGCTGGAGCACCTGATGGCCGTGAGTAATCTTATGGTGATCAGTTCCATCATGGAGGGTGGGGCGAATGTGGTGTCGGAAGCCTGTCGGGCGGGCTTGCCGATTCTTGCCTCTGATATTCCCGGCAACCGTGGTTTGCTGGGCGATGACTATCCCGGCTATTTTCCGGTTAAAGATGATAAAGCTCTGGCGAGGCTGATGTTACGTGCGGAAACCGACGCGGAATTCCTGGGGGATTTGCGGGCGAAGGTAAGTGCCCTCGCGTCTGGTTTTTCCCCGGAGAGCGAGCTGGAAAGCCTCGAACTCGCCCTGGTCAGATGCAAAAAAGGGTAGGCCGACGGGCCTACCCCTTATTTCAAGGCATTGGGTTGGATAGGTTTCAGAGTACCTTTTTCGCTTCGGCAGACAACTCGCTGAACCCTTTCAGGCTCTTGAATGCTTCCAGTTTCTGCTTGTCCGCATCGCTGGGGTTGGCAATCTGCTCGATGGAGGTAATGCCAGCCTCTTTCATTTTCTTTGCGGTTGCCGGGCCAATGCCCTTCACGCGGGTAAGGTCAGACTTGTCTGCCGGCTTGGCCGCTTTCTTCGGAGCTGCGGCCTTGGGCTTGGCAGTGCTCGTTTTCTTGGCGGCCGGCTTGGCCGCGGCGGTTTTCTTGGCCGGAGCCGCTTTCTTGGTACCGCTGGCCTTCGAGGTTGATTCGCTGGACTTGGACACTGACTTGCCAGTTTCCCTGGAAGCGATACCCAGGCGCTCCAGCAATGCCGACTGCAGTTCGTGGAATTCATTCATGCGGCGCTCAAATTCGTCGTTAAAGCGCTTCATTTCACGATCACGCAGCTCATCCATGTCTTTCAGGAGCTTGCGTACTGGCTCCTGAACCTGGTTCTGCAGGTTGTCGAACTGCTTCAGTGCGTCGTTAATCAGCCCTTCGATCTGGGCGGATGTTTTCTCGAACTCTTTGTTTACTTTCTTGACGATCTTATCAACGCTTGGCTTGGCTTTCTTTGCCATGGAGAGTCTCCTTACGGAAGGGAAGTGCGGGTGAAGTGAACGGGCATCAGGCCATTTGTCGCATACCGGAAGCGGGACTCGACCCACGCCGGGATTTCAGGCTCTGTTTCTTGAGAACAACTTCTCTTATGCGCCGCAGCTTGTCAGAGAGCGGTGATTCGTCTCGAGCATTTAGCTCAACAAAATCAAGCGAGTAGAAGAAGTTGCTACAGTGTTTTCTCTTTTCGGTAACCAGGCCGGTCAGGCCTTCGGCACGGATTTCTTCAAACGGCATATCCATAACAAGGTCGAGAACCACGGTATCCCCGGGTTCAAACAGCTTGTCCGTTTTCATCACGCAGCCGTAACTGTCGAGTTCATAAAGTCGCGCTTCAACGGTTTCCTTGCGAAAAATGCCGTGTCGGATTCGGAAACGCGCGACCAGGTCCGGTAGTTCTTCGTTCATGGAACGCTTGCTCTGCTATTGAGGTCGGCCAGATATATACTGAACATTAATTAAACAATAGACGGGCCAGAAACTTTTGGCAATGCCGTCAGCTATCTACCGCAGCCCGTTCATGGAAATAATCAGGATTTGGCCCCCTGTGCGGGGCCAAATCTGCCCATTACCGGGTTTTCAGCTCGTAAAGGTCAACACGTCGATCTTTCAGATTGGTGACAGAACCTTCGTTTCTGACCAGTTTGAGCTTTTCCAGATCCATGTCTGAAAACATGATCATTTCGGTGTTCGGTGTAGTTTCTGCCATCACTGCATCATGTGGAAATGCGAAATCCGACGGCGAGAATACCGAAGACTGGGCGTACTGAACATCCAGGTTTTCCACTTTCGGCAGGTTGCCCACGCTGCCGGTAATCACCACGTAGCACTCGTTTTCTATGGCCCGGGCCTGGGCACAATGGCGCACGCGCAAATAGCCGTTCTTGGTATCGGTCCAGAAGGGGACACAGATAATGTCCACATCCTGACTGGCGGCGATACGGCCCAGTTCCGGAAACTCAATGTCGTAGCAGATCATGATGGCGACACGGCCGGCATCGGTATCGAATACCTGGAATTTATCACCACCCTCAATAACCCAGTCGCGACGTTCGTGAGGGGTGATGTGGACCTTGCGCTGCTCGTCTACACGACCGTCACGGTGGCACAGGTATGAGACGTTGTAGACCCGGTCATCTTCAATCAGCGGCATGGAGCCGGTGATAATGTTGATGTTGTAACTGACGGCCATTTCCGACATTTCGTTGCGGAACTGTTCGGTAAAGCCTGCGAGGAACCGAATGGCACGGGTCTGATCCATCTGGTCGGTCAGCCCCATCAGCGGCGCGTTGAAAAATTCCGGGAACAGGGCAAAGTCGCTTTTATAATCCGACAGTGCGTCCACGAAGTACTCAACCTGCTTGAGCCCCTCCTCCACCGAGGTGAATTCCCGCATCTGCCACTGCACCGCCCCAAGCCGCACCTGGGTTTTCTTGACGTTGA
>JANXGZ010000267.1 GCA_024958995.1 Methylococcales bacterium
TCCTTCGGAAGTTGCATCCTGTGCCATTCCATTGTTAGCCCGTCAAGCAGCAGAAGACGGCCGACCAAGGGTTCGCCAATTCCGCAAATGAACTTCATGGTTTCAAGCGCCTGGATGGATCCAATGGCGCCGGTTAGTGGTGCAATGACCCCGCTTTGGGCACAGGTTTCGGATAACTCATCAATGTTCGCGTACAGACAGTTGTAACAGGGGCTCGATGGCTGTAGTGGGTTGAATACCGTGACTTGCCCTTCGAAGCGAATGGCGGCTCCTGATACCAGGGGCGTTTTTGTCTTCACGCAGGCCTGGTTTACGGCAAAGCGGGTCGAGAAGTTGTCGCTGCAGTCCAGGACTACATCGGCGGCTTCGACTTCGAGGGTCAGTTCATTGCCTGACAGTCGTTGGTGACGTATCTCGATGCGGATGTCCGGGTTTAGCGCTCGCAGAGTCTGGTCTGCAGAAATTACTTTTTCCTTGCCGATGTCATCGGTTCCGTGGATGACCTGCCGTTGCAGGTTGGAAAGGTCGACCCGGTCGAAGTCGTTCAGGATCAGGGTACCGGTTCCAGCGGCTGCGAGGTACATGGCTGCGGGTGATCCGAGTCCTCCCATCCCGATGATCAGACATCGCGATTCAAGCAGTTTCTGCTGCCCTTCGACATCGATTTCGGGAAGCATGATCTGGCGACTGTAGCGCAGTAGTTGATCATCATTCATTGGCCAAATTTACCATTACCGATAGCCGATTAAAAATGGTCACCAAGGCTTGACATGGGTAAAAGAAAGTCTATTATTAGCACTCACCAACTGCGAGTGCTAATAAATTAGGATTGCCGAAGCAGTGCCGAACGTCGAAAGATGTTCGCGACTTACTGATTTTTAAATTGATCTTAGGAGGATCTGATGAAAATACGTCCGTTACACGACAGAGTGATTGTCAAACGTCTTGAAGAAGAACGTATGTCCGCTGGAGGTATTGTACTTCCGGATTCGGCGACTGAAAAGCCGAGCCAGGGTGAAGTTATTGCCATTGGCAACGGAAAAATTCTCGACAATGGAGAAATCCGTTCTTTGGACGTCAAGGTTGGTGATACGGTGCTTTTCGGTAAATACGCTGGTAACGAAGTCAAGGTTGAAGGCGAGGAAGTTATCGTTATGCGTGAAGAAGACATCATGGGTGTCGTGGAATAATTCCGGTCCGCATTGAAGACAGATTTTTTAATATTCTTTCAAGGAAATAATCATGGCAGCAAAAGAAGTTAAATTTAGTGATGACGCACGGAGCAAGATGCTGAACGGTGTCAACGTGCTAGCCCGCGCAGTCAAGGTAACACTCGGGCCCAAGGGCCGGAACGTGGTTCTGGAAAAAAGTTTTGGTGCGCCGACCATTACCAAGGATGGTGTGTCCGTTGCAAAGGAAATTGAATTTTCCGACAAGTTCGAAAACATGGGCGCGCAGATGCTCAAGGAAGTGGCCTCTCATACATCGGATGTTGCCGGCGACGGCACCACGACCGCTACGGTTCTGGCCCAATCCATTTTGACAGAGGGTCTGAAAGCGGTTGCGGCGGGAATGAATCCGATGGACCTGAAACGCGGCATCGACCAAGCCGTTGAAACCGTAGTCGCCTCGTTAGAAACCGTATCTGTTCCCTGCGCTGACACCAAAGCGATCGCACAGGTTGGAACGATCTCTGCAAATTCCGACGAATCCGTTGGCCAGATCATCGCCGAAGCGATGGGGAAAGTTGGCAAGGAAGGTGTGATTACGGTTGAGGAAGGTTCCGGTCTCGACAACGAACTGGATGTTGTTGAAGGCATGCAGTTCGACCGTGGTTACTTGTCTCCCTATTTCATCAACAACCAGGATAGCATGAGTGTTGAGATGGACAGCCCACTCATCCTGGTGCACGACAAGAAGATCTCCAATATCCGCGACTTGCTTCCGGTCTTGGAAAACGTAGCCAAAGCAGGCAAGCCGCTGCTGATTATTTCTGAAGATGTAGAAGGCGAAGCGCTGGCTACCCTGGTTGTGAACAACATGCGAGGCATCGTCAAGGTTGCTGCCGTCAAGGCACCTGGATTTGGCGACCGTCGCAAGGCGATGTTGGAAGACATCGCAATCCTGACTGGCGCAACGGTGATTTCTGAAGAAGTCGGCTTGTCGCTGGATAAAGCTTCTCTGGATGACTTGGGTTCGGCCAAGAAGATTCAGATCTCAAAGGAAAACACCACCCTTATTGATGGTGCTGGCGAGACTGCAAACATCGAAGGTCGTGTTAACCAGATTCGCGCTCAGGCTGACGAAGCAACATCGGATTACGACAAGGAAAAACTGCAGGAACGTCTTGCGAAACTGGCGGGCGGTGTTGCAGTGATCAAGGTTGGCGCAGCTACCGAAGTTGAAATGAAGGAAAAGAAAGCACGTGTTGAAGACGCACTGCACTCGACTCGTGCTGCTGTAGAAGAAGGTGTTGTACCAGGCGGTGGTACCGCACTGGTTCGTACAATCGGGGCATTGGATAGCATTAACGGTGCGAACAGCGATCAGGACGTCGGTATCAAGATCGCACGCCGTGCGCTTGAAGAGCCTCTGCGCCAGATCGTTACCAACGCCGGTGCTGATGCAGCGGTAATCCTGAACGAAGTCGTGAAAGGCGAAGGCAACTTCGGTTACAACGCGGCTACCGGCGAATATGGCGACATGGTCGAAATGGGTATTCTCGATCCCACCAAGGTGACTCGTGCCGCGCTGCAGAATGCTGCATCGGTTGCAGGGCTGATGATCACCACGGAAGCCATGGTTGCCGAAGAGCCTGCGAAGGATGAAGGCCATTCTCATGGCGGCGGCGGCATGCCTGACATGGGCGGCATGGGCGGCATGGGTGGCATGGGCGGCATGATGTAATCGTCCGACGCGCTTACGATGCAATAGAACACAAAAAGTTATATTGCATTGTCGTTCGTGATACAGAAAAGCGGTGTAAGGAGGTCGTCTGATCTTCATTACACCGCTTTTTCATTTTCAATGGACCCCTAAAAGCTGTACCTGTTTCCCATGTGAATAGGGTTAGATTTACAGCAAGTTGGGTTATCGGACAGACAGAATATCCAGGTTCAATGCTGACACTTCTCCGGATCCCACTGACACCCGTTCTGGAAAATGGCGGAGGAACAGAGATGCTCAAAGAAGACGGTATTCTGGAGATCAGAACGTTGCATTGTCAAGGGTTGCGCATTCGAGCGATGGCATGCGAAATGGGCATTTCAAGCAATACCACGCGGGAGTATCTAGGGACTCAAAAGCAGGTAGTTTTTGCAAACGCGCTGACCGAGGGAAAAGCAAGATCTTTACAAGTCCGATCTATGGAAACGACCACCTTTTAGGCTTGTATTTTAGGGATTCAAGGGCCGCGGTCTACCGTGTTCGTGGTAGTCGTTAATGCAGTAGACATCAATGGCGGAAACGATTGAGAGAAGCGCCACAGGAATGCTAAAGAAGAGGTAATCGCAATTGGGTATTGCAGCGCTACAGGCTTACCGGATACCCAATTAGGTACGCGATGAGGGAACCAGAAATTCAAGCGATGTTCCTGGTCGGGCGCCCGCCGGTACTGGCATATAAAGGCAAAAGATGACTTCACCTAACCCATTCATAACAAGGGTCTTCGCCTAAGCAATCGCCCCTACAGTGATCAGCACAAGCCCACAAACGTTCAATGAATTTCAGGATCAGAGTAAGTAGGGTATGAAACGCTTTGTCCGATTTTCGTAACTGGTATATTCTTCACCGAACTTACTCGAAAGTATTTGTTCTTCACTATCAACCCTTTGCATAATAAACTGCATAGATAGATATAACAGGGCTATGGTCGTACCAAGGCTGCCGGTCAGAAGGTGAAACAAGCCAGCACAGAACAAAAAGCCGCCGGTGTACATGGGGTGCCTAATTACTGAATACAACCCTGTGGTGTGTAACTTTTCAGGTTCTGTAATTCGCCAGGCTTTTGACTTTATTCTTTTCAACAGGTCTGTAGTGGCCGTTTCATGTGGCTGCAGTGACGAGCCGTCATCTGTATTATGCAGTTGAAATACGGCGGTCGCTCTGATCGTTGGCCCTAGGATAATCAAGGCTATGGCAATGTAATTCATTTGTTTATTTATTATTGTCCGATGGTGTTTACTGGTTTGTATATTCCAAAAATATTTCTTTCAAACTTGGCCGAATAGTTGGAATGGCTTGGCCCGCATTACAGTGTGTAAAGACGAATGTATTCGCCAGAAAGGAAACGTGAATTGGAAGAATAAACGGCCTTATTTTGACAAAGCGGAATGTACTGAACGCCTGAAAACGAGTCTATCACGAGGATGATCCATCCTCAACAAGACAGTAAACCGAATATTTATTGGCTAGGCACCTTCTCTAATGTCTCCTGTTTTCAGTGATTTCTTTTGAGTTTTGCGGTTGCTCTGTAATTCTTCTCGGTGTTTAGGTCGTCGTTTCCAGCAGTATTCTGCGTTGGAAACACTCCCCGGTTTTTTCATGATTCGGAGAGTGCTTGTTGTTGGTCTCGCTAAAATCGGCGTTCTCAAGTCCCCGACTCTTGGTGTAGCCCTGAAAATATATGGGCGCTGATTCTTTCAAACGTTAAAATGAGCGGCTTAGGTCTGCTTTAATCAGCGATTCGCTGATTTCCATCTTGGTCAGCGAGTGATTGTTCAATTGACGGCCAAACCCGATTTTTCCTCAAAAATCCAAATTCATGCAACATCACTTCTTTGTAACCGCCGGAAAGGGACTTACTGCCTTGCTGCGGGATGAACTTGTTGGACTTGGCCTAACTGAATCTGTCGAAAAACCGGGCGGGGTTTCCTTTGACGGCAGTTTGCAACAGGCTTACCGGACCTGCCTGTGGTCACGGATTGGAAACCGGGTACTGCTGCAACTGGACAGTTTTTCCTGCACTACGGCGGATGCACTCTACCAGGGAATCCGGCAAACGAACTGGGCCAAACACATGCAGGCTAAAGGGTCGTTTTTTGTTCGTTTTCTGGGTACGGACCTGGTCATTCGAAACAGCCATTTCGGAGCGCTCAGGGTAAAGGATGCCATCGTAGACCAGTTCCGGGAGTCCAGCGGCGAGCGTCCCAGTGTTTCTGCGGAGCAACCGGACCTGCAGGTTTATGTCCATCTGGCCAGGAGCAGGGTGACTCTCTATCTGGACCTTTCCGGTGACAGCCTTCACAAACGTGGCTACCGTTCGCGGGGGGGGCATGCGCCGCTGAAGGAAAATCTAGCCGCCGCTATCCTGATCAAGTCGAAATGGCCGTCCATTGGTGCAAAGGGTGGCGGGTTTATTGATCCAATGTGTGGTTCTGCTACTTTGCCGATTGAAGCGGCGATGATCGCAGGAGATATTGCCCCTGGCCTTCAGCGCCGGTACTTCGGTTTCCTGGGCTGGAAAGGACACGATATTGAAACCTGGGAATCACTGATCGCCGAGGCGACAGCTCGTAAGGAGGCCGGCATGTCGAAAATCCCGGAAATCCATGGATATGACATCAGCCAGGGGATTATCAAACATGCGGTCGAAAATGTCCGCAACGCTGGACTGCAGGACTTCATTCGTATTGAAAAGTGTGGAATCAGCACCGTTGCACCGCACGGAAGCCAGAACCAGTTTGGCCTGCTGGCGGTCAACCCGCCTTACGGTGAACGTATGGGGGCTGATCAGGGACTGGAAGCCCTGTATTACGAGTTTGGCCAGGTCCTGAAGTCACGCTTCGAAGGATGGAAGGTAGTGATGCTGGCCGGCAATGCGGAACTTGGATTCAGGATCGGGATTCGTTCCAGCCGTCCTGCCACGTTCTACAATGGGGCAATCGAATGCAGGCTGTTGCAGTTCGATGTTGTAGCAGATCGCTTTTTTGTACCGAAGAACCGAGATGCTGTGGGAGAGAACAGGGCGATCGGGAATGATTCCTTTATTGACCGTGCGAGACACCTTGCGACTTCCGGGGAATGTGTTGCCGAATCACTGATCAATCGGCTGCGCAAGAATCTGCGCAACATTGGTCGCTGGGCCGACCGGCAGGGGATCGCCTGTTACCGACTGTACGATGCCGATATTCCAGAGTATTCCCTTGCCATCGATCTTTACCGGGGAGAATCCTGCTGGGTACATGTTCAGGAATACCAGGCGCCCCGTGGCATTGATCCTGCCAAGGCGGAAAGGCGGCTGCTGGAAGGCCTGGCTGTTTTGCCATCAGTGCTCGAAGTCGAATGGAAGGATCTGTTCCTCAAGGTGCGTCGGGTGCAGAAAGGTGTTCAGCAATACGGCCGTAGCGAATTTCAGGGAGAGTTCCATGAGGTTCGTGAAGCAAACTACCGTTTCTATGTGAATCTCGAAGGTTATCTGGATACCGGCCTTTTCCTCGATCACCGGATCACCCGTGGTTATATCGGCCAGCATTCCAGAGGCTGCCGGTTTTTGAACCTTTTTGGCTACACCGGAAGTGCGACTGTATACGCGGCGGGGGGTGGTGCGACTGCCACGACCACCGTGGACCTTTCCAGAACCTACCTTGATTGGACCAGAAGGAACTTGGTACTTAACGGCTTCGGCGCGCGTGGGCACGAACTGGTACAAGCCGATGTCGTGGCCTGGCTGGATCAGGTTTCCGGGGAGACCGGAGAGCCCCGATGCTACGACCTGATCTTTCTTGACCCGCCGACCTTTTCCAATTCCAAACGTATGGAGGGGACCTTCGATGTGCAGAGGGATCATGTGGATCTGATTATAAAGGCCGTTCAGCTTCTAGCTCCGGGCGGAATGTTGATCTTTTCGACCAATCACCGGAAATTCAAGTTAGAGCAGGATTTCCTGAGGGATTTCAGCGTGGTCGATATCAGTCGCCGGACCCTACCTCGGGATTTCGAAAGAAATCCCAGAATTCACAGTACTTGGGAGATCTGCCATGTTCGATCCAATCCGTGGGAAAAGGAAGGCCGCCGAGAAACCTGAAGCTATCCGGTCAGTGTCTGCGATCGCATCAGGCCGGTCTTGCGGACGCGCGGAGCTTTGAATGAAAAAACGGGTTCACGTTCTGGTTGGCGGCAAAGTGCAGGGCGTCTGTTTCAGGGTCTCTGCAAGAGAGCAGGCGATCAAGCTCGCGGTTCAGGGGCTCGTTAGAAATCTTCCGGATGGACGGGTAGAGATCATTGCTCAGGGGATGCAGGCTTCGGTCGACCGCTTCGTTGAATGGTGCGAGGAAGGGCCGGAACACGCCCGTGTCGATGATCTGCAGGTCGAGAAGCAAGTTGTCGGCGAAGAATTACAAGGGTTCTGGATCGTTGGCTGACCCAGCAACCTTGGTGGGCCGAAACGGCGACTTGAGGGCGCCGCCATTACCGGATTCACTGCAGATATTCTGGGGATTGGTTTTACTTAGACCGTGAGCAGGATCTTGCCGATATGCTGACTGCTTTCCATCAGCCGGTGCGCTGCCGCGGCTTCACCGAGCGGGAAGGTCGAGTGTACGATCGGGCGCACGGTTCCGGCCTCCAGCAAGGGCCAGACTTTGCGCCGTAATGAATCGGCAAGCACTGCTTTTTCCGACACGGGTCTTGGTCTGAGGGTCGACCCGGTCAATGTCAGTCTGTTGAGCATGATGGGAATCAGGTTAATATCGGTCTTGGGGCCATTCTGCAGGGCGATCTGAACGAGGCGGCCGTCGGGTGCAAGACAGGAAATGTTTCGCTTGAGATAGTCACCCGCGACGATGTCCAGGATAACGTCGACTCCGGCCTTGTTCGTTTCGGACCGGATGATGTCGACGAAATCATGGCGGTTGTAATTGATTGCCACCTTCGCACCGATGTCGAGGCAGAATGCACATTTTTCGTCGCTGCCAGCCGTGGTAAATACTGTAGCACCGAATCGTGATGCCAATTGGATCGCAGTGGTCCCGATTCCACTGGTACCTCCGTGTACCAAGAACCGTTCACCCGCACGCAATAGCCCGCGTTCGAAGACATTGTTCCATACAGTAAAGAACGTTTCCGGCAGTGCCGCTGCAACAACAGTATCCATGCCGGTGGGAACTGGCAGGCACAGGGCGGCTGGCGC
>JANXGZ010000118.1 GCA_024958995.1 Methylococcales bacterium
ATTGAAGGTTGCCATGGTCCCTTCCATCGTGATTCAGGGAAAGTACCTGGTGCGTACTTCAGGCAGTGTCGGTCCTAAACGAATGCTGGACGTGATGGACTATCTGCTGGCGAAAGAGCTGGCTGAACGCTCGAACAACGAGCCCCAGAAGGAAGCACAGAAGAACTAGCTAGAAATGTTGAGCCTGCTTTCAGGGTCGAAGCGTTTGAGTTTAATTCAGGCCCGGCAGCTCTTCACAGGACATCGACCGATTACAGGTAGCGTTTCACTTCTAATCGCTTAATCGCTGATTTTTTTGTGAAGATGTGGCATTGAACTCGGATCTTTGGGATCGAGAAATCTTTTCTCGGTACCGGTACGAGTAACGTTCTCGTAAGTACCATCGTAGCGTTTCTCAAGCTTGGTGAACCCCAGGTTTTTTAATTCACTGTTACCTGCCGGTGTATTAGCCATCGGTGCCGTGGTAATGATTTTCCTGACGGGCGAGCCCTCATCTGTCTCACCTATATCCCTGCTGGCCAATTGACACAAATCACCCCAACTTTTCACCAGCGCAGAAATACTATGGACCACCTCAACGGTCTGCCCATTCGCATCACAATAGTAATCGTATCTTGCCAAGCCTTAACTCCTTTACGATCCAAACCGATATCGGATCTTCAGCACCAGGAAATCACCCAGCGGGTCATCATACCCATCAGAGAAGGTATCTGAGAAGCTCTTTAGCGCTGAGCCTTCATCGACCAATCGGGTATAGACCAGAAACAAATCTGATAACGGCGCTATCTCCCACCGGTACCGCAACTGAAGCGTCATCTGCGACAAACTGAAACTGTCTGTGGGACCTTCTGGTTTGGCGGTTCGAATGAGATCACCCGGATTGCCCGGTACCAGATAGAACTTGTCTTCCTTCGCCCTTACCCCGACCCATTGAACCGAGAACCGTAATTGCTGTTTCGCAGACAGGAAGTAGTCTGCACTGACCCTTGGAGACCATTCTTCCGCCTGAAAAGTGGTGAAGTTGCGATCTTCCTGATAGAGCAGCCAGCCATCGCGATTTCGGTATCCAATATTCGCTGATAGTGCGAACCGGTCGCTGGGTCGCCAGTTCGCGATAAGTTTGACGAAGTCTGTTCCGCCACCAAGGTCTTCTTGACTATAACCGGCGCCGATAGCATAACTGAATGGTTGGGACGAATCTGATTCCCAGACAAAACCACCAAAGTGACGCCTGGCCAATCGATAAGCGCCGTTACCAAAACTGTTCAGGTCATCATAGTACTCGGGATTAAAACTGGCGCGAAACGTCAATTTAGACAGGTTTTCAAACGTCATGCGGTTTGAAACAAATACTGCACCCCCGGTGAACAAGCCATCACGGTTACGCTGCACAAAACCGCGAATATCGAACTCATTGTCACGAGCCCAGCCGACATTTGAATTCCGGCGTACATGGGCAGAACGAATTCTGAAATTGTCTTTTCTGGAAAGAAACCCCAAGTCATTAAGATCAACATGATCATCCAGGTATTCAATGCCGACCCGCTGAACCACTCCCTGCCGGAATGTGTACTCAAGGTCAATAAATCCACCGAACCCGGTTTCTACATCATCGATGTCCGACATAAACATCTGGCTATCGAGCTTCCATTTACCATCCTCTGACAGGTAATGAGCATCCAAGCCATGAGTTTTTGCATCTCTTCGATCATTTAGGGTAGCCGTAGTCATTACGCCTACGGCCTTGTAACTTCCTCCTGGTGCATCTTCTAGCAATACCCTCGCGATACCATAATCACTCGTCTCAGCCGCCAGGTGGAAAGGGTCTCCGGATCGCTTAGCGTCAAACTTAAAATCATCTTCGAATGCCGCAAGTAGACCATACCGCAAGGGTCCCGACTGACCGGTCACTTTTACTGCACCGATCAAATCTACTGGTTGGCGCAACTCGCGCTCATGAATCGTGATATCCGAACCCGTCACCGGTTCCAACGGTCGCCCGCCAATACGTCGGGTATTAACCATCGTGGTTGGAGCACCGCCACTTCCTACGCCATTGCCCCGAGTATCTGCTCGGGGGGATGTGACAAAAATCCCCTGTCCTTCAAGAAAAAATAATCGTTTTTCGGGGAAAAAAGTCTCCGTCGCGGACAGGTTTACTACCACCTCATCAGATTCGACTGCGCCGAAATCAGGATTGACCGTCGCGGTTAACTGGAAGTTTGAAGAAGGCCGCCAGAAAAAGTCTGCACCGGTTTTGTATCGAACCTGATCATCAACCCTGTCCTGGGTCACAGCCGTAAAAGGGTAGATACTGAACTGTTGCTTAGGGTTAACGCCAGAGACCCTCAAGCTTTGTAATTCGGAAATGAATTTGGGTTTGGTTTGCGGCAGCGCCGGCCAGCCATAGCGCTCATCGACATAGGCAACCTTTCGAGACATGTAGAGCCCAAGACGACGATGCTCGTCCACACTCGGCATAGCCACCGACCCCCAGGGAATGTGAATCTCACCTGACCAGCCATGACTGGTTAGCTGGCTAGCACCTCTCCAGGCACCATCCCACTCGTCGGAGAAATTCTTCTCAGGCAAGAGCGTGCCGTCCATCAGGGAATCACCCAGGTTCAGACCAAACCAGTAGCCGTAGCGCCCTTCACCCGAGGTATCCAGCGTTACGTTGATAGAGTCTCGATTCAGGTCCCGTTTATCCCTGCCGGACAATCGGGAAATGATTGTTTCAGCAGGTTGTTCCATGTCGATACCGAAATAAAGACCAGTCTTATCGTAGAAAATTCGAACCCGAGTTGCATGAACGCCGTCCGCAAGTGTATCCGGGTCGATGACAACAAACTCATCATAGGCTGTCAGATGACCCCAGGCATCTTCATCCAAATAGCCGTCG
>JANXGZ010000131.1 GCA_024958995.1 Methylococcales bacterium
CGGTGCCAGGCGAATTCACGGTAAGGATGGACCATTTGTCCCGGGATTGACCCGGTACTGATTTTCGGAGAGACGTATGTCGGCAAGTACCCAAGAAATTGAAAAACTAATTGGTCAAGATTACAAACAGGGTTTTGTAACTGATCTGGATGCGGACACTTTTCCGCCCGGACTGAACGAGGACGTGATTGCGGCGATTTCGGCCAAAAAGAAGGAGCCTGAATTTTTGCTCGAGTGGCGACTGAAAGCCTATCGGCATTGGCTTACCCTGAAGTCTCCGGAATGGGCCTTCGTAAAGTTCCCGCCGATCGATTACCAGGCAATGAGCTATTATTCGGCGCCTAAGGACAAAGGAGATGGACCGAAGAGCATTGAAGAGGTCGATCCTAAGCTTCTAGAAACTTACAAGAAGTTGGGGATTCCGCTTGCCGAACAGGAGCGGCTTGCCGGGGTGGCGGTTGACGCCATTTTTGATAGCGTATCGGTTGCAACCACGTTCAAGGAAAAGCTGGCTGAAGCTGGAGTGATCTTTTGCCCCATTTCAGAAGCGGTTCAAACCCACCCTGAACTGGTGCAACAATACCTGGGGTCAGTGGTTCCGGTGACCGACAACTATTTTGCCGCACTGA
Source organism: Methylococcales bacterium (assembly GCA_024958995.1). GTDB lineage: Bacteria > Pseudomonadota > Gammaproteobacteria > Methylococcales > UBA1147 > UBA1147. The sequence goes on from JANXGZ010000131.1 coordinate 630, forward strand.
ACTCGGCGGTGTTTACCGACGGTTCTTTCGTGTTTATCCCGAAAGGCGTGCGTTGCCCGATGGAGTTGTCGACCTATTTCAGGATCAATGCTGCAAATACCGGACAGTTCGAGCGTACCCTGATCATTGCCGAGGAAAGCAGCCACGTCAGTTATCTGGAAGGGTGTACAGCACCCATGCGGGACGAAAACCAGCTGCATGCCGCGGTTGTGGAACTGGTGGCGCTGGACAACGCCGAAATCAAGTACTCAACGGTCCAGAACTGGTACCCGGGCGACGAAAATGGCGTGGGCGGGATTTACAACTTCGTCACCAAGCGCGGTGATTGCCGGGGACAGAATTCAAAGATTTCCTGGACCCAGGTTGAAACCGGTTCTGCGATCACCTGGAAATATCCGAGTTGCGTGCTGACGGGAGACAACTCGGTCGGTGAATTTTATTCGGTGGCCTTGACCAACAATCATCAGCAGGCCGATACCGGAACCAAGATGATCCATATCGGCAAGAATACCCGCAGTACGATTATTTCCAAGGGGATCTCGGCCGGTAAGGCACAGAATACCTATCGGGGCCTTGTCAAGGTACTCAAGGGTGCCGAGAATGCCCGCAACTATACTCAGTGTGATTCGCTTCTCATTGGTGACAAATGCGGAGCCCATACCTTCCCTTACATGGAAATCAGGCAGCCAACGGCCCAGGTGGAGCATGAGGCCTCGACCTCCAAGATCAGTGAGGATCAGCTGTTTTTTTGCATGCAGCGGGGTATTTCGGCGGAAGATGCGGTATGCATGATCGTGAATGGGTTCTGTAAGGAAGTATTCAAGGAGTTGCCGATGGAATTCGCAGTCGAGGCGCAGGCTTTGCTGGGCATCAGCCTGGAGGGCAGCGTCGGCTGATTGGGTGCGGCGCGGAAGTTTCAGTTTTTTTTCGGAGAGTTTTTTTATGTTATCGATCGAGAACCTTCACGTTTCCGTGGGGGACAAACAGATATTGAAAGGAATCAGCTTGAACATCGGGCTCGGCGAGGTCCATGCCATCATGGGGCCGAACGGTTCCGGAAAAAGTACCCTGGCGCATGTTCTTGCTGGTCGGGATGGATACACGGTCAATTCCGGAACGGTGCGTTATAACGGTGTGGACCTGCTGGATCTGGCGCCGGAAGAGCGGGCCAGGGAAGGTGTTTTTCTTGCCTTCCAGTACCCGGTCGAAATTCCAGGTGTCAGCAATATTGTAATGTTGAAGGCGGCACTCAATTCGATTCGCAAGCACAAGGGGTTGGATGAACTGGATGCGATGGATTTCATCAGCCTCGTGAAATCGAAAACGAAGCTGGTGGACATGGATGAGAAATTCCTCTATCGCGCGGTCAACGAAGGATTTTCCGGCGGCGAAAAGAAGCGTAACGAAATTCTTCAGATGGCGGTACTTGAACCGCGTCTGGCCATACTTGACGAAACCGATTCGGGTTTGGACATCGATGCGATAAAGATCGTTTCTGACGGTGTGAATACACTGCGGTCGGAGGACCGCTCCATTGTCCTCGTGACGCATTACCAGCGGTTGCTGGACTACATCAAGCCGGATTTCGTTCACGTGCTTGCCGGGGGAAGGATCGTGAAATCCGGCGACGCAAGCCTGGCCCTTGAACTCGAAGATCGGGGTTACGGCTGGGTTCAACAACACGCCGGAGCCTGATCGTGAGTGTACAGTTCAAGGAGCATTATGTCAGCCAGTACAGCGCGTTGCAGGCATCGCTACCAGGCACCGGCCTGCCATGGCTGAACGCCTTGCGTAAGCAAGCCCTGGATCGTTTTTCCAGGTCCGGCTTTCCGTCTCCCCGTGAGGAAGAATGGCGATATACCAACGTGGCGCCGATCGAGCGCAAGCTCTTCAGTCCTTTCGTTGGTGCCGCTTCGGTAGACAGCGCCAGTCTCGCTCGGTACCGGGTTGATGGGGCCGCCTGTCTGGTTTTTGTCGATGGCCAGTTCAATGCTGCGCTATCAACGGTTCCAGAGCCTGGTGAAGACATTGTCATCTGCCCGATGGGTGAGGCGATGGAAAAACATCCGGACCTGGTAGAGAAGCATTTCGGTTCTGTCATCCGGCGTGAGTCCAGTGGTTTCCTGTCTTTCAATACGGCGCTGTTTACCGACGGGGCTCTGGTTCTTCTGCCAGAGGGCATGAAAATTGATTGTCCGCTGCAGTTACTCTATGTATCGGCTAGTCCGGATGTTCTTTCAACGGCCCGTAACCTGGTGGTTGCACAACCGGGGTCGCAGGTTGAAATCATCGAAAGTTATGTCGGACTGGGCGATGCTGGTTACCTGACGGCGGCGGTTACCGAATTATCGGTTGCCGATGATTCGTACGTGACCTGGTCGAAGCTGCAGTCGGAGAACGGAAGAGCCTTCCATTTCGGTGGTCTGTACGCTGCTGTCGGTTCGAATGGTCGATTGGATCACTCGAGTTTCTCCTTTGGAGGATTACTGGTTCGGAACGAGGTGCACGTCGACCTTGCCGACGCATCGGAATGCTCGCTGGACGGACTGTTTCTCGCTACGGGCAGGCAACACGTGGACAACCATACCCGTATCGGGCATCGCAAGCCGCACGGGGTCAGCCGCGAATTTTACAAGGGGATCCTTGACCAGAGAGCGCGGGGTGTTTTCCAGGGTCGCGTCATCGTCGATCAGGATGCCCAGAAAACTGATTCAGAGATGAATAATCGCAATCTTTTGCTGTCCAGCGATGCTGAAATTGATACCAAGCCACAGCTTGAGATTTATGCCGACGATGTGAAATGTGCCCACGGTGTGACGGTCGGGCAAATCGAGGATGAATCGGTTTTTTATCTGCAGTCGCGCGGCGTAGACGCGGATGCTGCCCGCAACATGCTGACGTTCGCATTCGCCAATGAGATGGTTGGAAAAATAGATCGGCCGGCTTTGCGCTCACTGGTTCAGGACGAACTCCTGGACGCTTTACCGGCGACCAACCTAAGGAAAGAATGGCTATGAGTTCTCCAGGTTCTGAAAGTTTGTCTGTCGGTTTTTCCGACCGGTGGTTGGATGTGGACAAGGTGCGGGCCGATTTCCCGATTCTTTCCCGCACCGTTCGCGGAAAGCCGCTGGTTTACCTCGACAACGCTGCCACAGCGCAAAAGCCTCGCAGCGTGATCGACGCAATCAGCCATTTTTACGAAAACGATTATTCCAATATACACCGCGGGGTTCATACCCTAAGCGAGCGATCTACAGTACTGTATGAAGAAGTTCGGGAGAAGGTTCAGAAGTTCATCAATGCCCGCAGTGAGAAGGAGATTGTTTTCCTGCGCGGAACAACGGAAGCGATTAACCTGGTGGCCCAGAGCTATGGCGGCGCCAATGTAGGCCCCGGTGACGAAATCCTGATTTCGGCCATGGAGCATCATTCGAATATCGTACCGTGGCAGATGTTGTG
>JANXGZ010000136.1 GCA_024958995.1 Methylococcales bacterium
TCGGCAGGATCGGTCTCCAGCGGCAGGAACCGGCCCTCCGGAAAAAGATCGCAAACCCCGTCCAGATGATCAGGGCTCGCCAACATCAACACCTGCCGACCCAGAGCCAGGGCCAGGTACATGAACTCCGATTGATCGCCAATAACCAGGTCGGCAACCGACAACAGGTCGATCGCCTCGGCAAGGCTTAGCTGTCCAACAAGATTGTGACACCCTGAGGCCCTGCCACAGATTGTTTCTCCGAACCCAGCGTCGGATGTCTCGGCAAGCAACACAACCTGCCAGCTCCTGCGGGCCGCTTGACCGGCCAATCGTTGGTAATGCTCGGTTGCCCAGCCAAGTGTAGGCCTGCCTCCCACGTCCGGACACAAAACCAGAACTGGATCGGAACCTGTTGCAATGCCATGGCGTTGCAACACCCTTTCCTGGTCCTGGAATCGATTGTCAAGGCTCGGCGTCGCAAAGCTGTGAGGGAGTTCTGCACCGGCTTCAAGTCCCAGGCCAACGGTTCTCTCTACCGTCGTCCAGCAGGAATCTGCCACCCTGACATCATTCAGCATAATCCCCGGTGAATAACCGCTTCGAACCGCAATACCCGCCAAAAAAGGAAAAATAGCGAAGCCCCATCCTGGCTTCAGAATAATGGCACGATCATAGTCAAAAGAACGGATTTCATTCACAAAATTCATCTGGTCACGAAGACGCAAATGTTCAGGTAGTAAGAGCGACCTGGCGACCTCGGGCATGATTTCCAGCAAGGGCGCCACACCCGGATCGGCCAGTACCTCAATTCGACATGCAGGATCCCGCTTCTTCAATTCCATGAAAAGGCTTTGCGCAACCACGACTGGCCTGGGCCTGTCAGGGACTACAACCAGATAATTGCGGGCATCGTGCTTCATTTAATCCAGATACCGGATACCTGGGGTTCAACCCAATAGCGCTAATCCGGGTCCGAGCAGATCCTGGGGAATGAGGGGAACCCTGGCAAAGCGGGTTCCCGATGCGGCCTGTCCGCGGAAATTACCGGACCGGCGACAACCATTCGGAGTCAAAAATCTTGCGCCCGTGCACTGCATCGAAATAAAGTGATTGCAGTTGCTTGGTTACTGGACCCCGCCCGCCCCTTCCGATACTCCGGTCATCGAGTTCGCGGATCGGGGTAATCTCAGCTGCAGTACCGGTAAAGAAAGCCTCGTCAGCAATGTAAACCTCGTCCCGGGTAAGCCGCTTCTCAATGACCTCTAAACTGAGGCTTTTGGCGATTTGCAGAATCGCGTCCCGGGTAATGCCTTCCAATACTGCGGTCAACTCGGGCGTGTAAAGCTTTCCATTACGGACAATGAATAGATTTTCGCCACTCCCCTCGGCAACGTAACCTTCGTGATCCAGCAGCAGGGCTTCGTCGTAACCACACTGAATGGCTTCCTGCAGGGCAAGGATGGAATTAATGTAGTTCCCGTTGGCCTTGGCCTTGCTCATCGAACTGTTGACATGGTTTCGGGTGTACGATGAGGTTCGGATTCGCAAGCCCTTTTCCATGTTTTCGGCGCCTAGATAGCTACCCCATTCCCAGGCCGCCACCATGACATGGACCTGCAGATTATCGGCGCGTAGCCCCATGCCCTCCGATCCATAAAAGCACATCGGACGGATATATGCGCTTTCAAGGTCATTCCTCGATACCGCTTCGCGTTGAGCCTGATCCAGGGTGTCCTTGTCGAAAGGAATCTTCATGTTCAGGATATGAGCCGAGCGGAACAAGCGGTCTGTATGCTCGCGCAGTCTGAATATTGCCGTACCCTGCTCACCTTTGTAGGCACGTAAACCTTCAAAAACCCCGGCGCCATAATGCAGGGTGTGGGACAGGACGTGGATTTTGGCTTCACGCCAGGGCAACCAGTCGCCATCCAGCCAGATGACTCCGTCTCTGTCATCCATCAACATGGGTTTTCCTCCGGATTATTCTTATGTTCATTCAACGCGCTATTCCATCAGCCGTTGCCAGATTCCTTCGACCCTGGCCCTGATGTCTTCAATCTGGTCAGTCGGGATAATTGCCGGCCTTTCCCGCAGGGCCGCCTTGTGTGCCAGATCCCGGTATTCAAAATAAGCACGCTTCAGGAATCCAACGTCCTCCTGCGATAGAAAACCCGATTTGGGGACAACATCCAGCAGACGGACCACATCCGGGAACCGGACAAGATCCAAATTTCTATGTGCGTGCAGTAAAACTTGGAATTGTACTATAAACTCTATATCAGCAATACCTCCGAACCCCTGCTTGAGATCAAAAGCCCCGGCTCTCGGCTTAGCCAGAACCTGGCGTATTTTCTCCCGCATTTCACGCACTTCCCTTTGCAGACGGAGCGGACTCCTTTGCTTGCCGAGGACCCTGGCACGCACTTCGGCAAACCGCTCACCAACCGCCTTGTCACCGGCAACGAAACGTGCCCGGACTAGCGCCTGGTGCTCCCAGGTCCAGGCCTTGTTCAACTGGTAGTTCTGGTACGCGCTGAATTCGGAAACCAGCAAGCCTGAACGCCCGCTAGGCCGAAGGCGCATGTCCACCTGGTAAAGAATACCTGACAGCATTCGGGTACCCAGCAGATTGATCATGCGCTGCCCGACTTTTGCATAAAACTCGAAGCAACTAATCGGCCGGGGGCCCTCGGTAACCATTTCCGGCCGAATATCCGAACAAAGAAAAACCAGGTCCAGATCCGACCCGTAACCCAGCTCCTGTCCACCGAGTTTTCCGTAACCGATGACAGCGAAATCGGAAACGCGTTCCCCTACGGTGCCCAACGGGGTTCCGTACTTCTCTGCAACCAGGCGCCAGGCCAAAGCCAATGTGTGATCGACAACCACCTCGGCAATATCCGTGAGGCAGTCACTGACTCTGGGAACCGTTATGGCATCCACGATGTCAGCAGCCGCCACTCGCAGAACACAAGCCTGCTTGAATTCGCGCATCGAGGCCATTTGCCGTTCCAGACCTTGAGCTTGAGTTTCACCCAGCTGCTGATCAAGTTCACGCCGCGACAACGGCACGTACAGGGTACTTGGTTCCAGTAACTCATCCAGCAGAACCGGATGCTGGCTGATAAAGCCGGCCACCCACGAGCTCGCCGCACACAGTCTAATAAGTTGCGACAGGGCAAGGGGATTCTCGACCAGCAGAGCAAGATAAACCTGCCGACTACAAATCGAACCGACCAGAGCAAGAAGTTTCCTCAACGTCCTTTCCGGATCCGGAGTGACTCCGATCATCCTGAGCAGCAGGGGCATCAGCCGGTCCAGAACGGATGCACCCGTCGCGGCTAGTTTTCTGACCGAAACCGATGAACGGAAAGCGTCGATCTCTTCCAGAACCCAGGTGGAATCCTGGTACCCTAGGCGCAAGACCGCCTGGCTCAGCTCCTCCAGACTCCCGCCTCCATCCCAGATCAGAGACTGATCCTCATCGGCGTTACCGGCCTCAGGTGACACGAACACCTGTTCAAAAACCTGGTGAATCTGCCTTCGAATGCCATCGATCTGCTCCCTAGCCGACTGCCAGTCAGCAAATCCCAACCCCAGGGCAATCCGTAGCTGCTCATGTTGCCCAACCGGCAATTCGTGAACCTGTCGATCAGCGTACTCCTGTAAACGGTTCTCGACGATGCGCAAGAATTCATAGCCGTTTTTCAGGGTTGCAACGACAGCCGCAGACAACAGGGACTTTTCTCCGATGACATCCAGAACCTTCAGGATACTTCGTTCCTGGAGGGCTTGTTCACGGCCTCCTCGTATCAGTTGGAAAACCTGACCGATGAATTCTATTTCACGGATCCCTCCCGCACCGAGCTTTACGTTGTCGGCAACTCTGTCGCGGATGCACTCTCTTTCGACTCTAGCTCTCATCTTCCGAAGCTCGAAAAAACTGCCGTAATCCAGATAACGACGATAGACAAATGGCTTCAGAATCTCTTCAAGCCGGGCGCCAGCTTCAAGGTCTCCTGCTACCGACCGGGCCTTGATAAAGGCATACCGCTCCCATTCGCGAGCCTGGCTCTGGTAGTAGTTCTCCATAGCGTCGAAAGTCATCACCAACGGACCGCTGCCACCGAAGGGTCTCAAGCGTACGTCCACGCGGAAAACAAAGCCATCTGCCGTGACGGTATCAATAACCTGGATCAGTTGGCGAGCAACCTGAATGAAGAATTCACTGTGACTTCTGCCCTGTTTCCCCTTCAGTACCCCCTCTTCCTCGAAAGCGAAAATCAGGTCGACATCGGACGAAAAATTGAGCTCCCCTCCCCCCAGCTTTCCCATGCCCAGAACGATCAGTTGCTGTGGAGTACCGTCACCCAACAGAGGAGTCTCCCAACGAATACAGGCAGACCGGTAGAGGAAATCGTGAGCGAATTGCAGGCAGGCTTCCGCCAGCAGGGAAAGGTCGGACAGAGTTTGGTTGAGCGTTGCAGAACCGGTAATATCCCGCCATGCAATACGGGTCATCTCTCGGTTTCGAAAAAGCCTGAGATCGCGCATCAATTCATCTTCGTTAGCAGGACTCAGTTCACGAAGGCATAGAGAGTAGGCAGCGGAACGCTCAGCGGAAGCCAGATCGCCGGAATGATAAAGGTCCAGCAGGATAACCGGTTTTCGAAGGCTGAAATCAGCCACGAACTGACTCGCAACCCAAACCCTGAGCAAGTCGGCAGTGAATTGCCGATCAGCGGGCAAAGCAAGCTTTTCCTGTCGCAGGCGGTCCCGGAAACGAAGCCACAGGCGCTCGGCAATCTCTCGACCGGCACCGAGGTCTGCCGGGAAAACAGCGTCAAACATCAGGGATGCGGATTCCATGCTCAACCCATCCTGGCCAATACACCGACATGATATCCAGAATCCGGAGGGCTATGCACGGCACAAGCAAGACCGATCTGAGCTAACAAGGCTTCGGAACCGAACAGCCCAGCCTTTGCCCGGGAACGTTTTCTGAAACGGAAAGCAATCTTGAGAAGCTGGCCTCATTCAGTCAGAAAAAGAACGACAGCCATACCACGTGCACGATGCCCGCTACCGGAGCAGTTGATCGTGGAAAAGCAGTCGGACCACACGTCGTGCCCCAACAGTACGCGGTTGCAGAGCATGAATCAGAACCCCTGGTAACAGGGACAATCTATCCGTCCAGTTTCGGCTTGAGCAGTTTGTTGACCTCTGCAGGATTGGCCTTGCCCTGGGTCGCTTTCATCACCTGGCCGACGAAAAAACCGAGCAATTTGTCTTTTCCGCTGCGGTACTGTTCAAGCTGAGCCGGGTGATCAGCGACAATCCGGTCGATGATCTTTTCGATCGCACCGCTGTCGGTAATCTGT
>JANXGZ010000194.1 GCA_024958995.1 Methylococcales bacterium
AGGGAGGGGAAAGGAAATGGCGGGAGTGACGAGACTTGAACTCGCAACCTCTGGCGTGACAGAAAAAACACCCTGAAAACACGGGGAAATCAGCACCCCATTCTGGCACTGCAAACAAGTGCTGAAACAGTGGTGTTGTTCAACCGCGTTCAACACGAAAATTGGCCGGCTACACAACTGGCTACACAGCCTATTCCTCGCCCCGCAATTCCTTGATCGCTGCGCTAATCACGCACGCCTTGGCTGTCTCAAGGACGCCGATCACTTCCCTTCAGCTTTCAATTCTTCACCCGTCTTGCCGCCGTGTTTGCGGAGGAGGTCGGCGGTTTCTTTTTTGTCGGCTTTATATTCGGGTGAGTCATCTTCACTTACCTGTTCGGCCATATCTAGCGGTGCTGTGCCATCGTCATCTTTCGCATTCACATCAGCACCTTCGGCGATTAGCAGTTCGGCGATTTCCTTGTGGCCGCCTCGCGCTGCATAATGCAAAGCATTCCATCCTAACGCACCATCACTCTTGGCATTAACATCCGCACCCTTGCTTACTAGCAGTTCGGCGATTTCCTTGCTGCCACCAATAGTTGCATGATGCAAAGGAGTCCTTCCAAAAAGATCATCCTTCTCATTCACATCCGTCCCGGCAGCGATGTGCTGCTTGACCGCTTCGATGTTTCCGACATAGGCAGCTCTGTGAATTGAGATGTCTGGCGGTGGTGGCTTTGAGCACCCCACCAGCACCACGACTGCGATTGTTGTGAGTAGGAGGTGTTTCATTTTCCTTCAGATTTGAATCCTTTGCCTGTCTTGGCTCCCCGCTCGAGCCAGGCGAGTAGGTCCAGGATTTCTTCCTTATCAAGCAGATTTAGCAGTCCGGGTGGCATCAGCGAAACTTCTGAATGCTCCCGGTTGATGATATTCTCCTTCGCGATGCGGGTGATTTTGTCCGGGTGCAGCGGATCCTCCGCGAGTTGCAGGTTGGGTGCGCGATAGTCGAGGTTGGGAATGATCTGTCCCGCGAGTTGGCGCCCGTCCCGGAGGTTCAGCAGGACGGTCTGGTAATTCTCCGCGATTGTCCTGGACGGCAACAGGATTTCGGCGAGCAATGTTTCCCGGCTGAAACGGCTGGCCACACGAGTCAGGTCCGGTCCGATGGGGTAACCTTCCCGACCGTAGCGATGACAGCGGCTGCAGAGAGCGATCGCGAACATCCTTCGTCCATTGGCTAGGTTGCGGTCTGAGGCATCGAATCCCAGATTACCTTCGAAGTCGCTAACCTTCCATTGGCGGACCTGCCCTCGCCCAGTCAAGTCGGGCATTGGAGGCAACGCGGGGCTTTGGGAGATGAATCCTGCGTATTGCTTTTTTTCTTCCGCGGTCAGCGTCTCCAATGCCTCGCGACGGATGTTCTTAAACGCCAGCGGCAACCCGCGTCCGCCCAGGAAAGTTTCATAGGTGCCAAGGATGCGAAAGAACGTCCGTCGCAAATCGGGTGTCCAGCCGGCCCTGGCATGGCGCAAGTGGTACAGGTAAAATAGGCCGTCCTGTTGGTCGATATCGGCACCGAGCAGCGCAATGGTTTGAGGCACCGCGGTATGGGGTGTCAGCTTGATGAGCAGAGGGGCAAGGGCCCGGTTGATTGCAGAGGAACCATTTGGAAAATGCGGGGTTAGCGTGGCCAGGACAAGATTATGCCCGGCAGCGGGGAATTGGTGACGCTCCATGGAACGGCGAATGAGGTCAATGAACGTAATCTGTCTCGAGAGCGGCAGCTTGTCCCAGTGCTTGTAGTTATAGAGGATTCCCTGTTTTGCTGCGGGATCATCGAATCCCAGCAGTGAGAACAATTGCTCGCTCGTGGCAGCGTTGGTTATGGCTGTCAATTGCTCAAGGTCATATCCGGCTTTCGTTGCGGCATTTTCCTTCTCGTTCCCTGAAAGAAACCGAGCCAACCGTTCCGGGTTATGTTCGCTCACAATTCTCCAGGCCTGCCGGATCCGGGGATCGTAAAGGCCGTTCTTCCAGGCGTGTTGCGTCTTGCGATGAAATGATTCCGCCAGCCTGCGTTGTTGCCGGTATTCATGAGCCAGCCTGTTTCGGCGTTTCTCC
>JANXGZ010000152.1 GCA_024958995.1 Methylococcales bacterium
CGAGCAACATCAATCCGTGATGGATCGAATGGTCGCCGATTATGGTAGTGATCCCAATGCGAAGGATCTTTGCCGTGTCTTACGGCTGCCAGGGTTCTACCATCAAAAGGGTACCCCACACCTTGTTCGTATCGTTCAGGATTCAGGTACAGAGCGTTACTCTGCGGAACAGTTAATCGCAGCATTCCCACCTGTATCGGAAGCTAAGAAACGTAGTGCAAAGCAAACCCCGATCGGTTCTCCAGCGCCTGGGAATCGCAATAGTGCCTTGACCACTATGGCGGGTCGGCTTCGTCGTAAAGGTGCTGACGAGACACTGATTGTCGACGCGCTCAATGGGATTAACGACAATCTGGCCGAACCGCTTTCTGCAGACGAAGTTTCGGGCATCGCAGGATCGATCAGCAACTACGATCCCGTTGATACGACGTTGACGGATAGTTTGACCTACTCGTTAGAAAAGCATCCGTGCAGCGATGCGGGTCTTGCGGAGCGATTTGCTGAGTTGAAAGGCAACGATCTTCGATGGGTGGCTGGACTGAACTCCTGGATTCAGTGGGGTGGCGTTCGGTGGATTCCAGCGGAGGCGGTGATCGAAGATGCCATCGCAGTTGCCCGATCAATTAATATCGAAGCCGCTGCAGAGTTCGATGATACTCGTCGAAACACCCTTCAAAAACTAGCAATGTCCGCTGAGAGTCGAGGGCGGTTGGAAGCAATGCTCACGATCGCCGGTCAGTTCGATCGAATGACAGTGAACGCAGCTCGATTTGACCAATGTGCTCATCTGATCGGCTGTGAAAATGGGGTAGTCGATCTTCGAACCAAGAGATTAGTTACGGCAGAACCGGATCAGTGGATCACAAAATGCACGGGGGTTAACTACAAGTTCTCTGCGAAATGCCCACGGTTTAAGCAATTTATGCTGGAAATCATGGGTGCTGACAAGCCGATGGTTGCCTTTCTTCAACGCTTGATCGGCGCATTTCTAATCGCAGGGAATCGAGACCAGATCCTCGCCATTTTTCACGGATTGGGTGCTAACGGAAAAAGTGTTTTGCTCGACTGCCTAAGAACTGTATTTGGGGATTATTACCGATCAATGAGCTCTGAAACGTTAATGTCACGGCAACGCGGCAATGCCGGAGGTGCTCGTGAAGACCTGGCTCGCTTGCACGGTGCACGGCTGGTCGTCGCTGTCGAATCCAAGGAAGGTGATTTTCTGGACGAAGAACTGATCAAGGCGATGACCGGTGGTGATTCGCTCGTCGCACGAGTCCCTTATGCCAAATCCTCGGTCGAGTTTATCCCGGCTTTTACGCCAGTTCTCATTACTAACCACAAGCCCGTGATTCGAGGTACTGATCATGCAATCTGGCGGCGAATGGTGCTGATTCCATTTGAGCAAAGCTTCAAGGGCAAGGCTCGCGACGCTCATTTACTCGATAAACTCGTCGCTGAGCGTGAAGGGATACTGCGCTGGGTTGTTCAGGGTGCTGCTCAGTACTTCAAGAAGGGGCTTAGCCTACCGAAAAAGGTTAAGGCGATTACGAACGAATACCGCGGTGACATGGATCTGATGCAACATTGGATTGATGAAATGTGCGTACTTGGAAACCAAGAAACTGAGGCTACAGATATGCTGTACTGCATGTACAAGTCGTGGGCGATTAGTGACGGGCTCCGACCGATGACCAAAATAGCGTTCGGTCGTAAACTGTCCGACCGAGGTTTCGGTACCAGGAAATCTCACGGAAAATCAGTTCGAACGGGTATTTCGCTTCGCAAAGGTGTTGGGAGCCTCTGGGCAAATCTCCCGGGATAAAAGTCGGGGGAGGATGGGGAGGATATATTGGCTTTTCAAAAAGTTTTGTATAAAAGAGTATTTAGGAAAAGTTTCGAAAACAGGGGTTTATCCTCCCCATCCTCCTCCTCCGACCATCAAGGCATCATGGTTCAGTCAGAGCATTTAGACGCTAGGCCTTGGTAGCTCAGCATCTCAGTCTCTGGATCCTCGTCTCCAAGCCGCTGAGCGACTAAGTACCAAGGTTCTTGGTTTCCGATCGCTAAGCCACTAGGTTCCAAATGATTGATATCGTAGGCAAAAACCTCTCACTTGGGGTGCTGGGTGCTCAGGCACTAAGTTTTCAAATCAAGCACTCATAAGTCTTTGTTTTATATGGTGTTTTTACGGCACTGAGGGGGTTATGCTTAATGAGCATAACTCGTTGTTTTCTAATGTGTTTTTCAACATTTTGGTTTAAATTCTACAACCTAAAAAAACAGCTAGCCCCCTACCCCCCCTCCTAAGGATGGCGGTGTAACAGGGGGACGGCAGACGCCTCGTGGTTGAAGATTTTTAGGATTGGACAGCCCCAACAGCCCCATCGAAGTACCGAAATAACCCCCCGTTTGAAAGGAACAACCGGCGATATTGAATTGGCACCTGAACCTCTATTCACATCGATGTTGAATCCGGTACCATTTTGGCTAACTCTACGATTTATCGGCTCATCTTTCCCGACTATGAATCGAACCATTGATCTCAAATTCGATTCGTACTGTTCAGGTAATGAGTCAGCTGGTTCATTCACCAAGTCCTAACGGCGGCCTAGCGATCCTTGCCAAACATCGTGGCACGGCTTCACCACATAGGAAAGCAAGGATACTCTCTACATTGCTCGTTGCCCTATCCATGATGACCACCATCCAAGCTGGATCGTCCATTGATACAGGTGAAACTCCCTAGCCGTTCGGTCTGTATTCTTTTGCCTGCCCGACATCGCTTTTCTCCTTTTCTTTTTCCAGTCTCCTTATGATCGCGTCATGCGTTTTTACGGCCCTGGTTTAACGACTGTTGCTACTATCGAATATCGCCCACCGGCGCCGCAAAGGCGTCATCCAGCAGTTCATCGATGTTGGCTCCGATCAGCGAGCGCAGAAATTCAACCAGGTCAACGATTTCCCTCTCGTTCAGGCCCAGCGGCTTGATTCTGGGATCCAGGTTCTCATTCTCTATCCCGCCCTGGTTATAGAACCGAACGACCTGTTTCAGCGTGGCGAGTGAGCCATTGTGCATGTAGGGAGCAGTGAGGCTGATATTCCTGAGCGTGGGCGTCTTGTATTTCCATCGATCCCCTGGTTGCTGGCTGATTTCGTAATGGCCGAGATCATTAGCCTGAGGTTCTGAAACGCGATTGATGGTGTCGCTGTCGACTTCCACATGAATGCCGGGTGCCAGTTCTATCTTTCTTGTTGTCGGCATTGTCCGCATCGATTCTCCGTAACCAATCCCGGTATTGTGCAGTTGGTCGTCGCTGAACAGTGCGTATTCGTCCGAGATCTGGTGGCAGGCATTGCAGCCGGCCTTGCCGACAAACAAGCGAAAGCCGCGTCTGGCGGGTTCCGTTAGGGCATTTTTCTGGCCTCCGAACTGCCATTGGTCGAAGCGGGAACCGGCCGAGATCAGGCTGCGTTCGTAACTGGCAATCGCCTGCCCGATGGTTTCTATTGTGGGTCCCTTGCGGAAGGCTTTTTCAAACAGCCCCTGGTAGTCGGAAAACGATCTGATCTTGTTGATTAGGTAGCCGATGGACGGGTTTCCCATTTCGTTGGGTGCCAGTAAAGGCCCCCACACCTGGTTTTCCAAGGTGGTCTCCCGTCCGTCATGAAACAGCAACGATGCGTAGCCTACGTTGTAGAGTGTCGGACTGTTGCGGCGAACGCTGCGTCCTTCGATGCCGACTGCAGTGGCCATTTCGTTACTGCTGAACCCCTGTTCCGGGATGTGGCACATGGCACAGGAAAAGGTGTTGTTAAGAGAAAGGCGGCGGTCGTAGAAAAGTTTCCTGCCGAGACTGATTTTTTCCGTGGTTGCGGGATTGTCTTGGGGAACGGGCACCGGAGGCAAGCCCAGCGGCGGACGGGTGAGGTTGCCGAGAAGATCCGCTGGCTGACCTGTGCGCCGGTTTAATGAGACCGAGGAACCCGATGAATATCCTTGCCTGATGTTAGGTTCTGAGCGGGGTTCAAGTGGTTCCTCATCAACAAGAGTCTTGAAATCATTGATTAATGACTCAGGGTGAAGAAAGGAGACACTGTAGATATTGCGCAACTGTTTGTGCTGGTCGATTAGGTAGACCCGCAGGATGTGGGAAAACGTTCCGGTAAATTGGCCCTCTTGGTCGATTATTTTCTGGATATCCTGTCGGTAACCGTCGAGGATCGGTTGCAATGCTTTTTCGGATTCGGTGGTCAGAAAGCGCCAGTCCACTCCGTTCCCGGTAAAAGACTTCGCGTAACGCCGAAGAGTTTCCGGAGTGTCGTGCGCTGGATTGAAACTAAGGGTCAGTAATCTCAGTTTTGAAGCCAGTTCAGGGTCTTTCTGCAGCAGCCGGTTGATCCTGTGGAATACAAAGGTGGCGAGCGGACAGCCATTGGCATCGGTGCAAGTGGAGTAAATGAAACTCAGCAGGACTATTCTGTCGCCCATCAGGTCGTGAAGTCTGATCTTTTGCTCTTCCGTTGTGACGACTGAACCGTCTGCTGCCGGCCCGATCGGTGGAAGGGAATAACTGCCTGCCTTTGGTGCTTCGAATAGCAGCGGGCCGTAACCCGGCGCCAGGGTCGGTTGGCGATGGCCTGGAATATCAGCCCAAAGTGACTGGCTAAAGAATAGCGCAGCAAGAATTGCTATGGCGTTCATCAAGGAATTACCTGATTGCAAAGGCCGGACCGGAAAAACACCGGCCCGGCCTTTGCGTTGGGTCCGGTACCTAGTGGCTCAGGTTAGCAACCAAGTTGGCTGGTTTGGTATTGCTGGCACCGTAGAGGGAGTAAGCACCAAAGCGCATCTGGTGCGGTCGCCCGAGTTTTTCCTTGATGAAATCCAAGGCAAACTGCTGGGTGAGTTTATTGCCGTCCCAGGTGAATTGCTTGAGATACTGCTCGTTGTCCTGACCTTTCTTGTCCCAGTTTGCGAGCAGAGATGAGGTGTAGTACAACCGTTGGCCATCCCAACTGGATGAAACCATGTTGATCTGGCTTCCGATCTTCTGTTCGAAAACCTGCTTCGGGTTGAAGGGATCGGAAATGTCAAAGGCCCGGGTTTTCCCATCCATGAAGGTGTTGACCCAAAGCATTTGGTCATCGCTCTGGATGGAGATATCGACGGGCAAGGGTATCTTGCTCGGGTCTCCAATATCGGCCACCTCGCTGGCCTGCCAGTCTCCCTTTTCATTTTCATGGATCAACCAGATTTTTGATGTCAGAGCGGTGGTGGTGAAACAATAGTTGTGATTTTCTTCCCAGGCACAGCGGATCTCTAGTGGAGAGCCCGGAACATCGAAGATTTTTTTCGGTTGTCTGGCGTGGAGGTCCCATTGAACAACGGTTCCCCCGAATTGTTTCATCGCCTCCGGATCGTTAAGCATTTTTCCGAAATCCATCATGTAGTTGGACCAGCCGGTAAAGGACGAGGTGAACATGGCATTGCGCCTGGGCAGTGCGCGGACATCGTAGCCGTAACCATCGGCGATCTGCCCGGTTTTTATCGCGCCGTTCAGATCGCTGTCGGTCGGCATCCAGTGTGTTGCAACGTACTGGCCGGCATTGCTGTATTCGACCAGGGCCGTGCGGCCACCGTGATCCTTGTTGTTTGAGAGCCCGGTGAGCATCATCCTCCCGGGTAGGGCATAGGTCGTATGCGGTCCAACGACGCCACCGCTTTTGGCAACGAAATCGGTGATGGTTCTGCTCAGGCGCGGTTTGGCCGGATCGCTGTGTACGTCGAAAATGAAGACCTTGCTGGTATCCAGTCCCGCTGCCCACAGGTATTTGCGGTCATCGGTAAAGCCCGAATGGTGGGCTTCGTTGCGGCCACCCACTGACACCGAGTTGACCACCTGTCCATAGCTGGATGATTTGGGGTTGACGTCTACGGTGACCAGCTTGTCCTGTTGGTCGCCGACCCCCTCCATCCCGAGGGTCCAGACATAGACAAAGTCTTCCTGGCCGGTGATCTTGGCCATGTAAGGCGACTGGCAGGTTTCGTCGGCGCTAGCCGTCGCGCCAAGCAAGAGGCTCGCAGGAAGTGTGAGAGTGATCATCAGTTTTCGCCAGATACTGGCAGTTTTCGATACGGGGTGGTTCATCTTTCTACCTCCATCATTTTTGTTTTCGGATCGGAATTGATTGTATTCAGTCAAGTCGGCCTTTGATTGCGCGTCACTGGCACATGGATAGCGGCATCGCGGCCGTTTGGTGTCGGATTTGTGGTCAGTACAGCGAACACATGGGTATCTGTTTAGCAGTCGCTGGCCTGGCTTGTTATGGGTGCCCTCCCTTTTGCCTTGTCATGCCTTGAAATAATCATCCAGCAGTGTCGAACAGCATTCTTCAAGAGGCGCTGTCGAGCGCTGTATCTTCATTCTCAGCAGTGCACCCTGCCAGCCGTTCAGCAGCAGATTAGCCATGCTTTTGGCGCTACGGTCGGTGCGTACCGTACCTTCCTGTTGACCGCGGACCAATGCCGATTCTTGGAGACGAGCGTAACGCTCCACCGTGGTTAGCAAGGAACAGCGGCAGATTTCGCTGGTATCGCCCACTTCCCCGATCAGGTTGCCGAGAAGGCATCCACCCTTGTAATCCGCCAGTTCCACTTCAACGATCAGTTCCGCGTAATAACGTTTAAGAACACCGAGCCCATCCAGTTCAGGGTTTTGCAAATGACCGGTCAAGCGCTGTATGAAGGGCTCGATATAATGTCCAACCGCCTCGGCAGCGAATTGTTCCTTGTTGTCGAAATAGTTGTAAAAAGAACCCTTGGGGATATTGACGGAATCGAGTACTTCCTTCAGCCCTGTGCCATGGTAGCCTTGGTTCATTAGCGCTTGCACTCCGTAATCCAGAAGTTGTTCGCGCTTGATTTGCTTGCGGGTCAGTGACGACATTTTCTTACTATATGACCGGTCGTCTTCATTTGCAAACTATTCCAATTACATCGCTGGATCGGTCGTCATTGGCATTCAGGCGCTTTGGTAACAGGCTGATCGACGGGTAATCCGGAGCAGTAACAATCTGGCTATCATTCCCCGGACACAGGCCATCGATGAAGTCGATCTGACCGACCCCGTTCACCCCGAAGCTTCGGGCCAAGATCCACCTCTTGAAGAAATCGGAAAGCTTTCCCGCCCGGTGATTTATGCCATACCCAGGCGTCGGCCTTTTTTCATGGAAATTAGGTTCACCAAAAACTCCGAACCCTATTCAAGATTAGCCAAAACTCAGCAAGATTGTTAGAGAAA
>JANXGZ010000250.1 GCA_024958995.1 Methylococcales bacterium
CACCAATATGAACATTTGTCCGGGAGCCTGGATCGAAGCCAGTATCCTGAGGCAATCCGCCGATCACCGCATTCGGATACACCTTGTTTCCTTGCCCCATGACTACGAATGGACAAACCACCGCATGAGTATCGATCACGCAATTGTCACCGATTTCCACTGCATCATCGATGACCGCGTAAGCTCCAACCCGGACATTCGATCCGATCGAGGCCGACGATGCAACGATCGCCGTAGGATGGATCATAGTGGTCATGCATTTATCCCCTTGGATGGTACCTTTGGTGCAAGTCTTTGAGACGTTCCTGTGCAACGTGGGTATAAATCTGGGTCGTCGAAAGGTCGCTATGCCCCAGCAGTAGCTGGACAACCCTAAGATCGGCCCCGTGATTCAGCAGATGGGTAGCGAATGCATGCCGAAGCGTGTGTGGTGAAAGCAACTTCCGTATCCCGGCGGCATTCGCATAGAACTTGATACGATGCCAGAAAGCCTGGCGCGTCATTCCTGAGGCCCGGTTCGTGACAAAGAGGTGTTCAGCGGTCCGCCGTCCCAGAATTTTCGGACGTATTTCGCGGACGTAACTGTACAGCCATGACAAGGCCTCTTCGCCGATCGGAACCAGCCGATCCTTGTTGCCCTTGCCGACGACTCGAACCACGCCCTCCCGAAAATTCAGCTGTCCCAGCTTCAGCGTAACCAGTTCAGTTGCCCGCAATCCGGTTGCGTAAAGAAGTTCCAGCATGGTCCGGTCCCTGTGGCCGATGGCAGAAGATACGTCCGGAGCAGCGAGAAGTTGGTCCACCTCGCCTTCGCTCAGCGTTGCAGGAAGGGGTTTTCCGATGTGCGGCGAATCAATATTGGAACACGGGTTTGCTGCCAGCATACCCTTCTCTACCAGATGGGAAAAAAACCGCTTCAGGCTAGACAGCAAGCGGGCACCTGAGCGTGCACTGCAGCCCTGACGGAATTTCACAGCAAGGTAATTCGAAATATCCTTTCTGCCGGCAGACACCAGCGGTTTGGGTGCCAGCCAGTTTGAGAAAAGAATCAGATCGGAACCGTAGGCCTTGAGGGTATTGCGGCTGAGACCGTTTTCCAGCCACAGCGTATCCTGGAATGATTCGATCAACCGGATTGAGTGCTCTCTGTCGGTTTCACTGGCCACGACAGGATGATACTACAAACCGAAGCAAATCCACTTGATGGCCAACCATGGCAGACGATGCAGCCTGCAGCCCGCCAATCCGTCAGCGACGGAGATGCAAAGGCTGCTCACTGAAGATAGGCGGCAGACTGGTCCAACTAGAGGATTCGGAAAGGTTCGTATCCAGCAACCCCAGGAACTGGATTCAATTAGAGCTTTTCCTTGATTCGAGCTGCCTTTCCGCTACGTTCGCGCAGATAGTACAGCTTCGCCCGTCGAACCGCTCCGCGGCGTTTGACCTCAATCTCCTGAACCATCGGGCTATGGGTCTGGAAAACACGTTCGACACCTTCGCCATGGGAAATCTTGCGAACCGTAAACGACGAATTCAAACCCCGGTTGCGTTTGCCGATCACAACGCCTTCAAAAGCCTGAAGGCGCTCACGAGTGCCTTCCTTAACTTTGATCTGGACCACTACAGTGTCGCCCGGGCCAAATTCAGGGATGTCAGTCTTAGTCTGTCTCTTTTCCAGTTCCTGAATAATATTGCTCATTGTCAATTACCCTTCATTATCTTTACTTCATCAATAAATTCGTTGAGCAGATCGTTCTGCTCATCATTCAATTCGAGATCGTCCAGCAAGTCAGGGCGATGCAGGAATGTCCTGCCCAACGCCTGCTTCAAACGCCAGCGTCTGATCTCCGCATGATTTCCGTTTCTCAGCACCTCCGGAACGACCTGCTCCTCAACGACATCCGGTCGTGTGTAGTGCGGGTGGTCCAGTAAGCCATGCATGAAGGAATCCTGCTGACTCGACTGATCATCGCCAAGAACTCCTGGCAACAACCGCGCAACACCATCAAGAAAAACCAGCGCCGCCAGTTCGCCTCCACTGATTACGTAGTCACCCAACGACCACTGTTCGTCGATATCCGCCTCGATCAGGCGTTCATCAATTCCTTCGTAACGGCCTGCCACGAGAATAACCCGTTCCCGCGTTGAAAATCGGATCAGGTCGGATTGCTGCAGTCTGGTCCCTTGGGGACTCAGGCAGGCAACCCGAACCGGTCTGTCATCCGCTGCCTTGGCATCGTTGATCGCATCCCGCAACGGCTGCACCATCATGACCATCCCGGGGCCACCCCCGTAGGGCCGATCGTCCACGGTCCGCCTTGGATCGGAGGAATAATCCCTCGGGTTCCACAAACCCAGCCGAACAATGCCGTTCTCAATGGCCTTCCCGATTACCCCGAACCCCGCGGCAGTACCAACCATTTCGGGGAACAGTGTAACGATGTCAAATCGCATGATTGTCAGAAATCGGGCATCCAATCAACAATCAATCGTCCTTGCTCAAGATCAACCTGCTTGATAACCTCTCGCTGAATAAACGGAATCAGACGTTCCCGGTCGCCTCTAACCACAAGGACGTCATTCGCACCGGTTTCCATCAGCTGCTCAACCCTGCCGAAACAAACACCGTCTTCGGTTAAAACTTCCAGGCCAATCAGGTCGCCCCAGTAAAATTCATTGTCGTGCAGTTCGGGCAAATCGACCCGATCCACGAAAATTCCGCGCCCGACAAGCTCTGCACTCTCGTCCCGATTATGGATGCCGGCCAGCTTGGCCGCCATCAGCTTGCCGTTCCAGCGGCTATTCTCGACTTCAAACTTCCGCAACTGGCCATCGGAACCAACCAGCCACGATGCGTATGTCAGCATATTGTCCCGCGGTTCGGTGTACGAAAACACCTTGACCCACCCCTGAAGACCATGGACCCCAGAAACGTAGCCAAGCTGAACCGGGGAGCTGGCGGTCAAGGAATTCGCCACCCCGGGAAAATCAGTCGCTGGTTTTTCCGGAGTGCTTGATCAAGCTGGCCACACGGTCTGACAATTGGGCACCGTGTGATCTCCAGTATTCAATACGGTCACCGTTCAGCCGCAGCCGTTCTTCGCCGCCCTTTGCGATCGGATTGAAAAAACCGACTCGCTCAATGTAGCGGCCATCACGACGGCTTCTGCTGTCAGTAACGACCAGGTGGTAAAATGGTCGTTTTTTCGCCCCGCCCCGGGACAATCGAATGGTTACCATCAGTAATTCCTCTTTGATTCAAATTTTTCAGTTACCATAACCGTTCGATTTTACTCGAAAGCCCTGGCCAAGTAAAAGGTATTCCTAGCAAGCCACGGTCCGCCACCTAGAATGGCATCTTTCCTGCCATGTTGCCCTTCATTCCCCGAACAAGGTTCATCATGTTGCCCTTGTTGAATTTCTTCATCATCTTCTGCATCTGCTTGTGTTGCTTGAGCAAACGGTTAATGTCCTGGATGTGAGTGCCGGACCCTTGCGCAATCCTACGTTTCCTCGAGCCGTTCAGCGTCGCCGGAAACTGCCGCTCACGGAGCGTCATTGAGTCGATGATCGCTACCAGGCGGCCTAACATCTTGTCATTCACCTGTCCGCGGGCGGCCTGCGGCACGTTCCCCATCCCCGGCAGCTTTTCAAGCATTGACTGAACACCACCCATGTTATTCATCTGAACAATCTGATCCTTGAAATCTGCAAGGTCGAAGCTCTTTCCCTTCTTGATCTTCTTGGCAAGTTTCTCAGCCTTCTTCTGATCGACCTTCCTTTCGACTTCCTCGATCAGGCTCAGCATGTCTCCCATGCCCAGGATTCGTGAAGCGACCCGATCCGGATGGAATAGTTCTAGGGCATCCGCCTTCTCGCCGATGCCCATGAATTTAATCGGTTTTCCGGTGACATGGCGAACTGATAATGCTGCCCCGCCCCTGGAATCACCGTCGGTCTTGGTCAGCACTACACCGGTTAGGGCCAGCGCGTCATTAAAGGCCTTTGCGGTATTGGCAGCATCCTGCCCGGTCATGCTGTCAACAACAAACAAGGTCTCAACCGGATCAAGCGCCTTATGAAGCGCCCGAATCTCTCCCATCATCTTTTCGTCGATCGCCAGCCGACCAGCCGTATCAACGATCAGAACATCAAGGTGTTTCTTGCGCGCAAGATCTAGCGCCGCCGTTGCAATATCCACCGGCTTCTGGTCCGGCTCACTGGGGATGAATTCAAGTTCCTGCTCGGCCGCTAGCGTCTGCAACTGTTGAATCGCCGCTGGACGGTAGACATCGGCACTGACGACTCCAACCTTCTTTTTCTGCCTTTCTCGCAACCACCGGCCCAGTTTGGCTACCGTGGTCGTCTTCCCTGCGCCCTGCAGTCCAGCCATCAGGATAACCGCTGGCGGGGTAGCGGACAGATCGAGTCCCTGGTTAGCTTCACCCATCAGGTCAACCAGTTCATCGCGAACAATCTTGATCAGGGCCTGACCCGGCGTCAGGCTAGTCTGGACCTCCTGACCAAGGCCCCTTGTCTTGACCTGACCGATGAAATCACGGACAACCGGCAAAGCCACATCGGCCTCAAGCAAAGCCATGCGCACTTCGCGCATCGTTTCCTCAATATTCGCCTCGGTCAGGCGTCCCTGACCGCGAATCTTCTTTAGCGAATCATTTAATCGGTCGCTGAGATTATCAAACATACACCACCTAGATTAATCAACAATTACTACCTCAAGACCAAGCATTGGCGGTCTCGGTCATTTCATCTGCAATGTTTCCCGGAAAAGCGAAAAACGTGCACAAGCCCTTCAACTTGACGGGGCATTATGCCAGACTATTGCACGGAGGAAAGCTTAACCCGTGTATTCTAACGCATTCGGCATATCTTCAATACTGGTCTACGTGATCGCGACCGGACTGATTCTTTATTCGGTCTTCAACGCGCGGGCGGATGCGGCCAGAAACACTCGAAATCCCATCGCTTTCCTGTGGTCGGCAGGAATCGCCGGCACCCTCCACGCAGGATCGCTAATCGAAGATTTCTGGAACCCTCAGGGGATGAACTTCGGCTTCATGAGCGCTGTATCCCTGGCGATTCTGTTGGTCGTCGCCATACTGCTGGTATCAGCACTCACCAAACCAGTGGAAAAACTCGGGATCGTTGTATTCCCTATCGCAGCCCTGATCCAAGCCCTGAAGCTGCTGCTGCCCGAACAAACCCACCT
>JANXGZ010000049.1 GCA_024958995.1 Methylococcales bacterium
CGCGATTGAGATTGGAGAACAATACGGTTTTCGGCCCATGAGGGTCGGTCTGCTTGATCCCGAGACTTTCTATTTCCACATGATTCTAGAGAATGGAGACCAAGTGGTCCAGGTCCCAGTCAGCGAGGATCTCGACGGGAATGCTTTCAGGCGAAGTCTGGACGCGGCGATGAAGCGCTACTCTTCCGGATTCATGCGTACCGTGGCGTTGCATACTCCGCCAGTTCCGGCGGCGAACCCGTATATGCAGCAAATGCGATCACCCGGGAAGAGATTTCAACTGTTGCGCGAAAAACTTGAAGAAAACCATGTTCTGGTGCCGGCAAACATGGCGAACGGGCTGCTCCCTGAGGATGTCGATTTGTTGTTTGTGGTGGCCCCGCGTTCACTCAGCGATCGGCAGATCTTCGCCATGGACCAATTCCTGATGAAGGGTGGAACCGTCATCGTCTCCACATCGCCTTATGAGGCAGTAATCGGCGGGGGTTCCCTGAGCGCATCGGGGTATGAATCTGGTTTATCCAAATGGCTTATACACCATGGAATATCGATTGATCAGTCAATGGTGCTTGATCCGCAGAACACGATGTTGCCGATTCCGGTCACTCGAAACGTCGGCGGATTCCAGGTACAAGAGATGCGTATGATCGAATACCCCTATTTTGTTGATGTTCGGAGCGAGGGGCTTGATTCGGATGATGGCCTTGTCGCGGGCCTTGCCCAGGTAACGATCAACTGGGCTTCGCCACTGAGTGTTGATGCAGAGAAGAACAACAAGCGACAGGTTTCCCGGTTCATGAAAACTTCGGATCAGGCTTGGAGTTCGGAATCAGAACAAATCCTACCCAACTTCCGTGCCGATGGGCCACTTGGCTTCGAACCCGGGGCTGAAAGGGAGGTTTATACGCTGGGAGTTTCGGTTGCAGGGACATTCGAATCTTTCTTTAAGGAAAGACCGTCCCCGATGCTGGCCGATCCCGACGACACAGATTCAGACCCAAAGACGGAGGGTGAGGACAATGAAGATGTACAGAACATGGCCGTGATTTCCGGTGTGATAGAAAAATCACCCGAATCGGCGCGTATTATTGTTTTTTCGTCGAATGAATTCCTGACCGATCAGACGATACAGATGGCATCGAGCGCTAATGGCACGCTGTATTCCAACTCGCTGGATCTGGCCGAAAATGCCGTTGATTGGTCGCTTGAAGACCGAGCACTACTTTCCATTCGGAGTCGGGGGCACTTTTCAAGGACCCTGTATCAGCAGGCGGGCCAAATGCATCTGTTCTGGGAATACCTGAATTATGCCTTTGCCCTGATCGGTTTGGTCATCGTGTATTTTGTTTATCGCTATGTCCGTGGCCAGGCAACTTTGCGTTACCGCGATGTGCTTGGGAACGGGGGTTTTTAATCCATGGTAAATCAGTCTAGAAACCTATCAATCCTGTTTGTGGCTCAGGTTATTCTGACGTTTGTTCTGTTTTTGTCCGATTCGGGTACCGGGGCTTATATTCAGAACGATAAGATGCTGAATCTGCAGCTTGATTCGCTCGACAGAATTGTGCTCGAACAGCCTGAAGACAAGACACTGGTGCTAGAGAAACAGGATGGGAACTGGGTTTTACCAGATCATTTCGGTTTTCCGGTCTCCGTCGAAAAAATAACCCGTACCTTCGGTAAACTGTTTGACACCAAGATTGGCTGGCCGATAGCTACCACCGATGCCGCCGAGAGCCGTTTCAAGGTTTCTGCAGATCAGTTCGAACGAAAGCTGATTTTTTCATCGGCCAAGGTGAGCGAAACACTATATCTGGGTACTTCTCCGGGGTTCAAGAAGATTCATGCCAGGATGGATGGAACCAATACCATCTACGGAATCAAATTCAGTGCCTACCAGGCCAGCACTAAGGCTCGTGAGTGGACCGACCAGAATTTCCTTCATCTCTCCCGTGACCAGATCGAGGGAATAGAACTTGGCGACGTGGTACTCAGGCGAGAGGACGGAAAATTCACGGTCGAAGGGGTCAGCGATGCGGAAATGGTGGTGGAAGGGGAAGTCGCGAACTTGCTTGCCGACGTGAGCACATTGGGATTCCAGGAAGTCCTGGGTAAAGAGGATATCCCTTCTTTTCACCTGAATTCGCCGGAATTCGGTTTTGTCATTCGTTCGAGGAGCGGTGAGCGGATACAGTACCGCTACGGAAAGCTGGACGAAAAGGACCAGTATGTGTTGAAACCTTCTAACAGCGAGTATTTCTTC
>JANXGZ010000026.1 GCA_024958995.1 Methylococcales bacterium
CATTCCCTGCTGTTCAGGGTCATGGCAGGAAAAAGCATTAGCGCGTTTAACCGTGAATACCATTTCCCGCATCTGCAAGTCTTCGCCGATCAGAACCGGGTGGAGAAGCAATAAACATTCAAGATTCCGGCGGCAGCCCGCGACCGTTTCATAATGGAACTGAACATCGAAACCCCGGAATCCATCAAAGACCGCAAGACACTGGTGTTTGATCCACGTTTCCACAATGTCGGCCAGTTACTGCAAAGCATTCGGCCCGACATTCTTCCATTTGACCGGCTCAACAGAATCGCAACAATCTTCCAGGAAGAAATCACTGCCTCGGAGAGGCTGCAGATCGAGTGGTCGGAGCATCTGATCCACCCAGTCAACCGGCAAAAACGACTGATGTCCCGGACTTTCTTAAAAAAACGGGAACCGTTGGATCTAGATACTAGCCCGTAACACCGACTCCTGTTGCCCCGGATAAAGGTAGACCTGGCACTCGACGAATGGATGAGGATAGAAACTGAAGTGATGGCGAACCAGGTCCAGCGGGACGCACAGCGAGATTTTCCTAGCCTTATATGCATCCACGGCCAGTAGGAACTCCTGCTTGGCATCATGATCCAGAACGGGTTTCATGTAACCAAGCAAGTGTTGCATGACATTGACATGGTCATTACGGCTTGCCGGGTGTGCAAGAGCGATTGTCAGTTGGCGGCCATAGGACTGCAAAACCTCGTCAAGACTTGCCGTTGAAGCGGCTTCGGCCACCAGCCGGCCAAGCCGCCGGTAAGTCAGCTGATGATGAGAAAGGATCTGCAGTTTATGGCGGGTATGGAAATCGATCAACCGGGCCAGAGTCGGCCTAGATTCAACCAGCGTCAGCCACCGGTCGTAAGCGAAAACCCGTTCGATGAAATGCTCCTTGGACGCCGGGCTCACCAGGCCGCTTTCCTGTTCGACCGGTAACAGCGGATAATGACTCAGCAGTGAATCGGCAAACAACCCTGTCCCGGTCCCTATCTGGCCTCCGCCATTTTCAGCATGAACCGGGACGTCCCGCAGCCCGCAACTTGGTGACCTGCTTTTAAGCAAGTAGCCCCGCAGGGAAACCAGTTCCGGCATCACGCAATCACTGTATGCCCTGATCGAACCGGTCACGTTGAGCCCCGGATTCTCGACCCCGATTGTCTGGATGGATCCATCTTGAAACCGAACCAGGGTCACCGGTTCTCGCGGAACTCCCATTCCCGCCCCAACCTCCGGGCAGATCGGCAGAAACTCGAAATGGCGTCCCAGCACCTCGCTGATAAACGGGTCACGCTTGTGGCTACCGTCGAAACGCACATCAGCCCCCAACAAACAACTGCTGACACCGATTCGGATCCTTTGCTGCCCGATCATTTGCTTCAGTTTGCCAACGACCCGCTCTGGCTTCCTTTACTCAACCCGTGTCCGCTACAGGTTCAAACGCTGGCGGAACAGCAAGGTGTCGCAGGTCATCAGGACTTCCAGGACCAGGTACTCGAGAAAAGGCACTTGCGCGGAATCCCGCTCAGCCGGGTGCAACAAGACCCAGGATGTCATGAAAAGGACCAGATGACTGAAGATGCTGAACATTGGGCATTCCCTCTCCGCTTCATGGATCGTGGTTGGTCAGAACCTTGGAACCAGCTCGGTTGATCACGGAATCAGATCCAACCAGCCAGTTCCGTTTTTATCAGGGACGCCAGCAACTTGATTCCGGGGTCGGAAGCGTTGAGACAGGGAAGATAGTCAAAGCATTCTCCGCCACGTTCCAGGAACAGTGCACGATTCTGGATCGCGATTTCTTCCAGTGTTTCGAGGCAATCCGCCGAAAAACCCGGCGTCAGCACCACGACTCGACGCACCCCGGAATCCGCTAGTTCTGCCAACGTTTGGTCGGTATAGGGCTGCAGCCATTGCTTTGGGCCGATGCGTGACTGGAAGGTCATGCGCAGTAAATGGTCGTCCATCCCCAGTCGCTCACGAAGCAGTCGGGTGGTTTTTTCACAATGGCGATAGTATGGATCACCGGCTTCGACGTAATCCGTCGGCAAGCCATGGTATGAGGCGATCAGGACTTGTGGCCGCTCGGGGGTCGATTTCAGATAGGCCTCGACAGAGTCAGCCAATGCCTCGATATAGCCGGGATGGTCATAATACGGGGCTAATGTCCGGACAGACGGCTGATCACGGAGTCCGGCCAGGCATTCAAAAACCTTGTCGTGAACCGTTGCTGTCGTGGTCGCGCTGTACTGTGGGTAAAGCGCTGCAATCAAAATGCGGCCACAGCCTAGTTTCCTGAGTTGCCCCAGTCCATCCGGGATCGATGGTGTTCCATAGCGCATTGCCCATTGAACGATGATCTTGTCGTCCCGCTGCTTAAAGAGTCCTGCAAGTCGATCGGATTGCATTCTCGTATGGAACCGTAAAGGCGATTCATCGGTGTCCTCCATCCAGATCTTCCTATAAGCCCGAACCATCCGGGGCGGCCTGAACCGAAGAATAAATCCATGCAGAATGACCTTCCACAGCAGCGGATTTAGCTCGATGACCCTTTGATCGGAAAGAAACTCTGCGAGGTAATGCCTCACCGCCTTCACATCGCAGCGCTCGGGAGTTCCGAGGTTCACCAGCAACACACCGACTTTCGGAGATGACACATCGCCATGACCGTAGTTTCCGGCTACCCCGTCTCTTGATCCCATTTTGTCCCTTTTACAAATTTGCTAGAAAATAACGCCTGTCAGACATTGTTAAGCACCTGGGTTTGGTGGGTGCC
>JANXGZ010000110.1 GCA_024958995.1 Methylococcales bacterium
GGTGGCCTGGCAAGCGATGCATTCGACCTCGTTATTCCAACCCTGCCTGGCTTCGGTTATTCCGACAAGCCGGTTTCACCAGGCTGGAACATCGACAGCATTGCCACGGCCTGGGATGAGCTAATGATCCGACTGGGATACGACCGCTACGTCGCCCAGGGCGGTGACTGGGGTTCGATTGTCACTGCACAAATTGGCGTTCAGAACCTGGGTCATTGCATAGGCATTCACATGAATATGCCAATCGCTCCGCCCGACCCGAACAATATGGACAATCTCACTGATCAGGAAACTGACGCCCTGAAATCCATGCAGTTTTACCAGGATCATGATTCCGGTTATTCCAAGCAACAAAGTACCCGGCCTCAAACACTGGGTTATGGCCTTGCCGACTCGCCAATCGGCCAGGCCGCCTGGATTCTTGAAAAGTTTTATCAGTGGATGGATTGTGACGGCCATCCCGAAAACGTAGCATCGCGCGATGAACTATTGGATAACGTGATGATGTACTGGCTGCCGGATGCTGGCGCCTCCTCTGCCAGGATATACTGGGAGAGTTTCGGAAGTACAAACCTGGACCTGATCGAGCTTCCCGTCGGTTGCACCCTTTTTCCTAAAGAGATCTTCAAGACTTCCGAAAGGTGGGCCAGAGCGCGTTTTACCAACCTGATTCACTTTGAGGTGATGGAGAAAGGTGGCCACTTCGCGGCCTTTGAACAACCCCAGACACTAGTCGACCAGATACAGAACTGTTTCAGGCAACTTCGCTAGAGAGACAGTCCCTGCAGGACATACTAATCCGGGCTATCGGGCCTGGGTTCATTGCATTTCCATTTTGTCCTAATAGGATCATATTATGGCCATATTTCACCTTTATAGGCCCCTCCTTTGTTGCTAATTTTGCCCCTTTAATCGAATGGCTCAGTTAAATGGCTAAAGTTACCTTTGTTCAGTTTTCCGGCGAGACCACAACCATTGATGGGGACAATGGTGATTCGGTCATGAAAATCGCTCTCGATAACCTTGTTCCCGGCATTGATGCCGACTGTGGCGGCGAGTGCTCCTGCGCTACTTGCCACATACTCGTTGAAAGCGAATGGATGAGCCGGGTTGGCGCAGCCAATGACCAGGAAAACGCAATGCTGGACCTGAACCCTGACCGGGAACCTAATTCACGTCTCGCATGCCAGATCGCCATGACTGATGAACAAAATGGTCTTGTCGTAAACCTGCCGGAATTCCAGTACTAGCTGGCACAACGTCCACCCAATAACACGGATCCAGAAATGAGCGAAGCGATCAGCACCAGTAAAGAAATTGCTGTAGACCCTTATTCGATCCCGCTTGATGGGAATTTTAATGTTGCTCAATCGCACCTGTTTGAACAGAACGCTCATTGGGCCTATTTCGAACGACTCCGAAAAGAAGCCCCTGTACATTTCTGTGAGGAAAGTGAGTTTGGTCCGTATTGGTCCATCACTCGCTTTCAAGACATTATGCACGTGGACACCAATCACAAGGTGTTCTCTTCCGAAGGCGGCATTACTCTCGGTGACCAGGATGAAGATTTCACGCTGCCAATGTTTATTGCGATGGACCCGCCAAAACACGATGATCAGAGAAAGGTCGTCAGCCCGGTTGTTGCACCGATAAACCTGGTTAAGCTGGAATCAACCATCCGGGCTCGCGCAGCAAATTTGCTTGACGCATTACCTGTCGGTAAAGAAATTGATTGGGTAGATAGAATCTCCATCGAACTGACCACGCAAATGCTGGCAACCCTTTTCGATTTTCCATTCGAGCAGCGCCGAAAATTAACTCGCTGGTCCGACGTCGCAACAGCAAACCTTGAGCAGGGAATTATCGAATCGGAGGACCAACGTCGCGAGGAACTGGTTGAATGTCTAACGACCTTTACAGAAATTTTTAAAGAGCGACAGCAAACACCAGGTGACAATGACCTGATCACTATGCTCGCTCACGGCGAATCGACGAAAGACATGCTTGAACGTCCAATGGAGTTCCTTGGCAACCTGATCCTCCTGATTGTTGGCGGGAACGACACCACCCGTAATTCAATCACCGGCGGTATTCTTGCACTTAATCAGCATCCGGATCAGTACCAGAAGCTTAGGGAAAACCCAGGGCTGATTGCAAGCATGGTGCCAGAGATCATCCGCTGGCAGACGCCACTTGCCCATATGCGCAGACGCGCCCTCGAAGATACTGTCATTGGAGGCAAAACCATTAAGAAAGGCGACAAGGTCGTCATGTGGTATGTATCAGGAAATCGTGATGAATCAGCGATTGAAACGCCTGATAAATTTATCATCGACCGAGCCAGGCCACGACAGCACTTGTCTTTCGGGTTCGGCATCCATCGCTGTATGGGTAACAGGCTCGCAAAAATGCAGTTGCGGATTGTCTGGGAAGAGATTCTGAAACGCTTTGACACCGTAGAAGTTGTTGGAGAGCCTATCTATATCCGGAGTGCATTCGTTAAGGGTTATGCACACTTACCCGTCGTATTGCATAAGAAGTAGCTAAAACCGAAGCCGTGGTACCAGAGCCGGGG
>JANXGZ010000309.1 GCA_024958995.1 Methylococcales bacterium
ACCAGACCACAAAGAAGATATCCGGAACCAACACCAAAACTGCCTAACATAATACCTAAAGTAACGATCCCACCAACGATGGCATCGTGTAAACGTGTCTTGTCTTCCACAGCAAATCCTCCTTTTCATTTTTTAAAATCGTCGATTGAGCCCAGCAAGCCGGGTTCGGCCATGGTTAACAACCGCTTATTGAAATCAATTCCCTCTGGGCATACCCGGCTCCTTATGTGCTTATATCATGATGATGGAAATCGCTCAAGGCCGTATCGAAGTTCATGTTGTTGGTGATAACAGACTTACTCTTCAGGCTACTCGGAAAACCTGGGAAAACCCTAGGTTGCCTCTTAGGGGAAAGGATAAACCCTGAGCGCACAAAGTCCTCGATCTCTGTTTAACATGGAATCTTTTACGTACACTTGGTACTGGCCGAACCGGCCGGATCCTTGACCCCTAACTTATGGCCAAGATGATGAAAGCAATGGTAATGACCAGACCCGGCATTTCCCTGCAGCTTCGCCAACTACCGATCCCTATCCCCAGTAAGGACCAAGTGCTGATTCAGGTTCATGCTTGTGCCGTTTGCCGGACCGATCTGCATGTACTGGACGGTGACCTGACCCAACCTAGCCTGCCCCTGATTCCCGGACATGAAATTGTTGGATCTGTCATTGAACGTGGCCCCGGAGTAACGGGGCTAAAAATCGGTGACCGCATCGGTATACCCTGGTTGGGCGGCACCTGCAAATGCTGTCCATTTTGCCTTTCCGGTTTGGAGAACCTTTGCGACCACCCCACGTTCACCGGTTACCAAGTGAACGGCGGCTACTCCGAGTTTACCGTGGCCAACGCGCAGTATTGCTTCAGAATCCCCGACTCGTACAGCGATACCGGTGCGGCTCCCCTTCTTTGCGCAGGCCTGATCGGATACCGCTCCTTAAACATGGCCGGCCTTTGTAAAAGAATCGGGCTCTACGGCTTTGGGGTAGCGGCTCATATCATCGCGCAGGTTGCCGTTTATCGCGGCCTCGACGTCTACGCCTTTACCCGCCGGGGAGATTTAAAGGGGCAGAAATTTGCCCGCTCGCTGGGAGCCGTGTGGGCAGGTGATTCCGACCAACCCCCCCCCGTATCCCTGGATGCGGCCATCCTCTTTGCCCCAATCGGGGGCCTCGTACCTTTGGCACTGAAAGCTATACGGAAAGGAGGAAAGGTCGTTTGCGCCGGGATCCACATGAGTAACATTCCAGAGTTTCCCTATGAACTCCTATGGCAAGAGCGAAGCATTTGCTCGGTCGCCAACCTAACCCGGCAAGATGGTATCGATTTTTTCAAGGTCGCACCGGAGGTACCCGTGCGAACCGTGGTATCACCTTACCCTCTGGAATCTGCCAATCAGGCCCTTGAAGACGTGCGAAACGGAAGAATCAGCGGTGCGGCTGTTCTCATACCCGATAAAAGCTGATGAGCAACTTCCTCATCAGTCTACCGCCAGCGATTGAAACAACGGCTGTTGGCACACATCAGCATTCAACCCCTTCGTTCATTCGAGCGCCTAAGGCGCAGTATGGCTTGGCTGTTGATCTGGCAGATCAGAGACTCACTAACCCCCATGCTTTCAGCGATTTCGCGAAGGCTGGCGCCCTCCTTGTAATACAGTGAAATCACCAGTCGTTCCCGATATGGCCTCTGCCAACGCCGAGTCTGTCTGGGTCAAACCATCGACCGGCGTCCTTCCGCTCTTGGCCCTGTCCTCGAAAGCCCGGTAACACCACTTTGTGTCAGCTC
Organism: Methylococcales bacterium; assembly: GCA_024958995.1. GTDB lineage: Bacteria > Pseudomonadota > Gammaproteobacteria > Methylococcales > UBA1147 > UBA1147. The sequence continues at coordinate 1,786 of JANXGZ010000309.1, forward strand.
CTCGATACTGCACGACCGAGTGCTGATCGAATCCTGTAAAGCCTGTCAGGAATATCCCTGAATATCCGCTCTTACTCGTTCCTGATAGTGGTCAGGCCGACGCTTTCCCAAGCCTGGATGCCACCCCGATACCATTTAAGCTTAGCCGCTGGATACCCCAGTTTGAGCAACGCGTGAAGAGTTCTTGGTCCCTGTCCGCACCAGATCCCGTAGCAATAAACAACCAGTGTCTTAGCCTTGCCGAAATCGAAATGATCATTGTTTCCGGAAACACCAAACTGTCCGGTCAGGATCTCTTCCACGATAATGGGATTTGCCCCGAATGCCGCAATCAGATGATTACCATAAACGTTCACCGAACCAGGAATTGTTCCCTTTGACACCTGATTGATGGAACGCGTATCAACCACCAGCACTGATTCGTCTCCACCTTCAATTCGCCGGAGATACTGGATTACTTCCAGTTCTCCAACCGTTTCAATGGCTTTTATCCTGATTGGCTGCAAGCAGTGCGGCGGACAATCCCGAGAGGTCAGCGCAAGGTCGTCGACAATTCGGTTTCGGCGGTTCTGATTACGCATGACCGTCATTCGCTTGCCGTTGTGAAGAACGCGGAACGACCCAAGTTGCGGGGTAATCATCACCCTCAAATCGTGCTCACCAGCTTGGGAACTAAACGCCATCAACAGCAAAACCGACAATACAAACCCGAACCGAAACAGCCTGGATAAAAACCTCATGCATATTTCTCCGCTTGGCTGAAGATCTTTATGGCCCATGGGTAAGAAAAACACCCGGGCACGGTAGCGTGCACAGCACCAGGCTCGTTGTCAACCGTGATACAAACGATCCGGCGGAAAGGCAATATCCCACTTATGGACCGACCAGAACACCCGTCGCCATGCATAAACCATTGAAAGTGACGGCTCGCGACTGATCGCCCTCTAGGAATTGATCCGCTACCGGTGACGACACAACCAGAAACAGCACAGAGAAAATGGAATACCCTGAACTATCAGAGCCGGAACCTAGAAAGATTATTTCCGGGTTCCGGCTCTGGCGGAGCAACGGTCAAGCCGGGAACCCCTCGATCAAGGAAATTTCCGGGTTAACGCAGACAGCTTATGCCACCGGTGCGTTGGAACCTCCATCGTCTTCGCTGGCCCTGCAAGCTGCATTGCCGGGAACCGGCTCGGCATTGACGGGGGGGGATTCGGCGTCGGAGGCAGCGGTGGACGAGGTCGCCGTTTTGGAATCGCCCAGATCCTTCGGTGGACGCGGCTTGCGGCCTTCCATCAGGTCGTCAATCTGAAGACGATCAATCGTCTCCCATTCCATCAGCGCTTCCGCCATCGCGTGCAGAATCGACATGTTTTCCTTCAGTAACCTCTCCGCGCGATCGTAATTGCGGTCAATCAGTTTCCGAATCTCTTCGTCGATCCGCGCCGCCGTCTCTTCCGATATGTCCTTAGATTGGTTCATCATGGCACCCAGGAACGGCTGACCCTGGTCCTGGCTGTAGGCCAGAGGACCCATCTTTTCAGACAAACCCCACTGGGTCACCATGTTGCGGGCTAACTCCGTCGCCCGTTCGATGTCGTTCGACGCACCCGTGGTCACCTTCTGCGTACCAAAAATCAGCTCCTCCGCCAGACGGCCACCATAGGCAACCGAAATCTGGCTCTCCAACTTCTCACGACTCGCCGAGTACTGGTCACGCTCCGGCAAGAACATCGTGACTCCAAGCGCA
>JANXGZ010000099.1 GCA_024958995.1 Methylococcales bacterium
CGGCGCTGAACCGTGGATCGGCTCATACATACCCTTGCCGTCGACGTCGAGAGATGCCGAAGGCAACATACCAATGGAGCCGGTCAACATCGATGCACAATCGGAAAGGATGTCGCCGAACATGTTGGTCGTCACCATTACGTCGAACTGTTTTGGCGCGCGCACAAGCTGCATCGCCGCGTTATCGACGTACATATGACTCAGTTCGACGTCCGGGTACTCCGATGAAATCTCATCCATGATATCGCGCCACAGTTCGGTACATTCCAGAACGTTGGCCTTGTCCACCGAACAGACCCGCCGGTTACGCTTGATGGCGATCTGGAAAGCCGAATGTCCGATCCGCCGGATCTCCGATTCCCGATAGACCAAAGTATTGAACCCCTCGCGCTCACCATCGTTCAGAACCCGAACCCCACGCGGTTTTCCAAAGTAAATTCCGCCCGTCAGTTCACGCACGATCATGATATCTAGACCCTCCACAATCTCTGGCTTCAGCGAGGAAGCATCGATCAGCTGAGGATGCAGTACCGCCGGACGCAGATTCGAAAAAAGATCCAACTCCGCCCTGAGCCGAAGAAGACCACGCTCCGGTCTGACCGAGTAATCGAGAGGCTCCCACTTCGGGCCGCCAACCGCACCCAACAGGATGGCATCGGACGCCCGTGCCAGGGCCAAGCTTTCCGCGGGCAGCGGATCTCCGGCCTGATCGTATGCCGCTCCTCCGACCAGGCCGGTTTCCAGCTCGAAACCAGTACCAAGAACCGAACTCAGGCAGTCCATTACCTTGGTCGCTTCAGCCATAATTTCCGGACCGATTCCATCCCCGGGAAATACCGCAATCTTGTAGGTCATCTTTACAGCTCTAAAAATATTGAATCATTGTCGGAACCGGACGAATGGAATGGATACCTAGGCCGATTTACAGTGGTAGCAGTTCCCGAAACAGCCACGGCGCATGTTTTCTGCGTTTCGACTCGTATTCCCGGATTTGATCCGAATACTGAAGGGACAAATCGATGTCGTCCAAGCCATTCAATAAACGGTATTTCCTCGATCCGTCCACCGAGAAATTCAGACAGTCGCCATTCGGCATAATCACTGTCTGGCTTTCCAAGTCAATCTTGAGCCGGTAGTCCGAGCTGGTGGCTTCCTGAAAAAGCCGATCCACCTCTTCCTTGGTTAGTACAATCGGTAACAGACCGTTCTTAAAACAGTTGTTATAGAAGATGTCCGCGTAGCTGCAAGCAATCAGGACCCTGATTCCGTAATCCTGTAGCGCCCATGGCGCGTGCTCCCGGGATGAACCACAACCGAAATTTTGGCCAACCAGCAGGATCTCGGCACCCTCGCAGCCCGGCTGATTAAGTTCGAAATCGGGATTGAGCGGCCGATCGGTACAGTCCATGCCGGGTTCACCCCGGTCGAGGTACCGCCATTCGTCGAACAGAAACGGCCCGAACCCGGTTCGCCGGATGGACTTGAGAAACTGCTTCGGAATGATGGCATCCGTGTCAACATTGGCACGGTCCATGGCAACGACTCTTGAATGGATTCTCTGGAATGCTTCCATAAGGTAATTGGTCAATCCTTATCCATGGTTAGAAAGTTCGAACATCGACGAAATGACCGGCAACGGCTGCCGCTGCAGCCATCGCGGGACTTACCAGATGGGTTCGACCGCCGTAGCCCTGGCGTCCTTCGAAGTTCCGATTGGAAGTCGAGGCGCAGCGTTCACCGGGTTCGAGGCGATCCGCATTCATTGCCAGACACATTGAACACCCCGGTTCTCTCCATTCGAAGCCGGCTTCCATAAAGATCCGGTCCAGCCCTTCCTGTTCGGCCTGTCGCTTGACAACACCCGAACCGGGAACGACCAGTGCTTCGCGAATATTCGCGGCCACCCGGCGGCCCCTGATCACGTCTGCCGCCACCCTAAGGTCTTCGATTCTGGAATTTGTACAGGATCCAACGAATACGCGGTCGAGATGGATATCGGTCATCGCCAGCCCCGGTCTCAAGCCCATGTACTCCAGCGCTTTTTTCATACTGTCCCGATTCACCCGGTTCGCTGCACTGTCAGGGTCAGGCACCTTGCCTGTCACCGGCACAACCATCTCCGGCGAAGTTCCCCAAGTTACCTGAGGCTGAATGGATGGCGCGTCAAACTGCACCTCGCGCTCAAATACCGCATCGGCGTCGCTGTGCAGTTTTCGCCAGGCAGTCACAGCCGCCGGCCACTGGTCTTCGACCGGGGCGAAGGGGCGACCCCGAATGTAATCGATGGTTTTGTCGTCCACCGCGATGACCCCCGATCGCGCACCTGCCTCGATCGCCATGTTACACACGGTCATCCGGCCTTCCATCGACAATGATCGGATGGCCTCGCCAGAAAATTCGACCGCGTAACCCGTGCCGCCGGCGGTCCCGATGCGGCCGATAATGGCCAGCACGATATCCTTGGCGCTAACACCCGGGCCGACGTTCCCGTTGACGGTGACCCGCATGTTCCCGGATTTTGCTTGGGTCAGACACTGAGTCGCGAGAACGTGCTCAACTTCCGAAGTCCCAATGCCGAAGGCCAGCGCACCGAATGCTCCATGGGTTGAGGTGTGCGAATCACCGCAAACAACGGTCATCCCGGGAAGAGTCGCACCCTGTTCCGGACCGATCACGTGCACAATCCCCTGACGCGGGTCGGAAATATCGAATTCGGTAATACCCAAATCCCGGCAATTCTGGTCCAGGGTTTCGATCTGAAGCCGAGATACCGGATCTTCAATGCCCAGCTCACGGCTCTTGGTCGGCACATTGTGGTCGGACACGGCCAGGATTGACGAAATCCGCCACGGTTTCCTCCCCGCCAGCCTGAGGCCCTCGAATGCCTGAGGCGAGGTCACCTCGTGTACCAGGTGCCTGTCAATATAGATCAAGGATGACCCATCCGGATTCAGATGAACCAGATGATCCTCCCACAACTTGTCGTATAAGGTTTTTCCAGACATGATCATGCATCGCCTACAGCCTGTGCCGCACAGGCACAAAAACGGGGGGTCGAAATGGATATTTTAAGTCGGCCGGTAACCGACCACAAACCCAGAACACCGGTCAACTTTTATCTCCTTATGCTAGCACTTCGAAGAGCTTCCCGGAGATACTGTCGACACTCCCTACGCCGGGAATCGAAGAAAATTTGAGTCGGCCATCATTGGCCAGACTAGCGTAATAATCGACCAGAGGTTTCGTCTGATCGTGGTAGACCGACAGGCGTTTGCACACGGTTTCCTCGGAATCATCGTCGCGTTGAATCAAAGGTTCGCCAGTTACATTGTCCTGCCCGGCAATACTCGGAGGATTGAATTCGATATGGTAAGTCCGCCCCGATGTCGGATGTACTCTGCGTCCGCTCATGCGCTTGACGATCTCTTCATCATCGACCGCTATCTCAACAACAATGTCAATTTCAACCCCCATGTTGAAAAGACCTTCAGCTTGGCCAATAGTGCGGGGAAATCCGTCGAGAAGGAAGCCGATTTTGCAGTCGTCCCGATTGATTCGAGACCGAATCAGGCCAAGGATGATGTCATCCGATACCAAGCCGCCGGCATCCATGACCTTCCTCGCTTGGATTCCCAGCGGCGTGCCTTCCCTGACTGCCTCCCGCAACATATCTCCGGTGGAAATCTGAGGAATGTTATATTTTTCCTGGATACGCGCGGCCTGGGTACCTTTGCCAGAACCCGGGCTCCCCAGCAGAATGAGTCGCATGATTTTTACCTTTTGATTCAGTATAAAGATTGGAGACAGGCCGAGTAGCGTGCCGCCATTGCCCGTAGCAGATGGATATCTGCAGTCGAATCCCAGACTCAGATGGAATGGGTCAGCGATGCTCCATGAAGGCCGGCCAGGCAGCACGCAGATAGTTCATCATCGACCAAAGCGTGAGTATCACGGCCAGGTACAGCAGGACATAGCCCACCACGCGCATCGAAATACCGAGAATTTCATCCTGATACAACAGACTTGAGATTGCTGCCATCTGGGCCGAAGTCTTTAATTTCCCGAAGCACGACACTTCGATGTGCTTCCTGATACCCAATTCGGCCATCCATTCCCGAAGCGAAGCAATGGTAATTTCCCGCCCGATGATCACGGCCGCGGGTACGGCTAGGTACGGAGACGGTTCACTCTGGACGATCAGAACCAGAACCACTGCGACCATCAATTTGTCCGCGACCGGATCCAGGAATGCCCCGAACTTAGTGACCTGATTCATCTTGCGAGCCAAGTAGCCGTCAAGCCAGTCGGTGCAAGCCGCCGCGACGAAAATCAACGCACAGATCGCGTGAGACGTTTCCCACGGCATGTAAAAGATCACCACGAGCAACGGTATCATTGCGATCCTGATCAGGGTCAAATTGGTCGGCAGGTTCAAGTCCATCGTTGGATTCCCATAACTACAACTGATCCGGAATTAGTCACGCCTAATACAGTCTATTCTATGTTTTTCGTAAAACTGCTAATGATACAGTAAAAACAGCAATGAAAGGGTCCATTACGCCCTGACGGGGGCAATAAACGGATATCGGCAAGACCGTCTGACGGCATCTAGTTATGAAACATATCGTAGATCCGCTGCGCAAGTTGCCGATTGATCCCGTCGACTCCGCTAAGGTCGTCAACGCCAGCTCGGCTGATTTCCCGCAAGCCACCAAATTGCCTGAGCAACAATTGTCTGCGTTTGGGCCCCAGACCCTCAATGTTTTCCAACACCGAATGTTTCTTGGTTTTCCCTCGTCGCTGTCGGTGACCGGTAATTGCGAACCGGTGTGCCTCGTCCCGGATATGCTGAATCAAAAGCCGGGCCGGGGCATCGCGCATGATCTTAATCGGGTGAGTATCTCCGGCGCAGTACAGTTCTTCCATGCCAGACTTACGGGACGGCCCCTTGGAAACTCCGATCACCATCGCTCCGCTTACACCAAGCGCGTCCAGAGCTGTGGCAACCGCACTGACCTGTCCCTTTCCGCCGTCAATAAAAATAATATTTGGCTTTTGATATTCACCCGCTTGAATCCGTTTGAATCGCCGGCTAACCACCTGCGCCATCGCTCCGTAATCGTCTCCAGGCTGTATGCCACTGATGTTGAAACGTCTGTAGGCTGATTTAACCGGACCGTCGGTGTCAAAAACAACGCAGGATGCAACCGTCTGTTCGCCTTGGGTATGACTGATATCGAAGCACTCAAGTCTCGAAGGAATATCGGTGAAACCAAGTTCTTCCTTAAGGCTGAAGAACCTGGCATGCAGGCCCTGCCTGTTAGAAAGCCTTGTATTTAGGGCATTCTCAGAGTTGCTGTTGGCCATTTCTAGCCATTTCAGGCGTTCACCGCGCAACCGCGTGGAAAGAATTACGCGCGTACGCGTACGGGCTTCCAACCCTCTTTGCAGCAGGTCCTGATTCTCTGGAGTATGGCTCAAGAGGATTTCTCGGGGAATATCCCGTTCAAGATAGTACTGAGCGATAAAGGCTTCCAGTACCGCTTCCGGAGTCTTCTCTTGGGGTAAATTGGGAAAGAAAGTCTTGTCCCCGATGTGTTGCCCCTTGCGCACATAGACCATCTTCACACAGGCCATACCTGCCCGCGAGGAACAAGCGATGATGTCCAGATCGCCCCGTTCG
>JANXGZ010000058.1 GCA_024958995.1 Methylococcales bacterium
TTACAAGGATTTTGCAAACCTAGCAAAACCAAAAGTGGCAAATTTTTCTTATTTTGCGTCCGTGTGATCGGCGTTGAAAAGTGACGGGAGGCTGAAAACGCAAGAAATATTTTCCCCCATGCCTATAGTTCATTTCCGGTTTTACGAGGAACTCAACGAATATCTAACCGTTGCAAAATGCAAGAAGCGGTTTACCCATTTCTAAGTTAGGGTTGTGAATTGCCTCCCTAGTCTAGGTCTGTTAGACTCAACGAGCAATCTTACCTTTCGCAATATCCCTATAGATCTATGCCCAACCCCAAATGGATCCGATTCTCTATCGACCGCGGCGGTACCTTCACAGACATTTATGCTGAAGTACCGGGGTCACCTGGATTCCGAACCCTAAAACTTCTTTCTGAAAATCCGTCTCAGTATTCCGATGCGCCACGGGAAGGCATTCGCCGTATTCTTGAGGAGGTTCGCGGTTGTCCTGTTCCAAGACATGAGATGGAAATGAATGATGTTGAATGGATTCGAATGGGGACCACTATAGCTACAAATGCCCTTTTGGAGCGTAAGGGGACTCGTACTGCTCTAGTTATCACAGGTGGATTTCGTGACTTGCTTAGTATTGGAAAGCAGAACCGGTCAAAGATTTTCGACTTGGAAATTAGGAAACCGGACCCGATCTTCACAGCGGTGGTGGAATCTGATGAACGGGTTCGACTGCTCCATGAGGATGAATCGTGTGAAGGCCAAAATATAGTCAAGGGCGCAAGCGGTGAGAGAATAGTAATCATTCATCCTCCAGATCTGAATTACCTACAGCGTGAGTTTCAGAGTCTACTTGATCAGGGGGTGGACAGTATCGCGGTGGCTTTAATGCATGCTTGCGTGTTCCCAGAACATGAGTTGACCATCGGCAAGTTGGCAAAGGAAATGGGATTTAGCCATGTTTCACTTTCTTCCCAGGTGATGCCTCGAGTTAAACTTGTTGATCGGGGTCAAACCTGTTGCGTAGACGCCTATCTGACGCCGCTTATTCGAAAATATCTTGAAGGATTCCGCTCCGGATTCAAGGGTAAGGAACCGGATTTGTTTTTCATGCAATCAGAGGGCGGATTGGTGGAAGCGGATTCGTTTTCTGGATGCAGGGCCATATTGTCTGGACCCGCAGGAGGAGTCGTGGGTTATGCCATCTCTACTGATATTGATGATGCTGAACGACCTGTGATCGGATTCGACATGGGAGGTACTTCGACTGATGTATCTCGATTTGCTGGGGAATATGAATGGACTCATGAATCGGAGGTAGCGGGCGTTCATCTGCAGGTGCCGCAACTGGATATACGTACTGTCGCTGCAGGCGGTGGATCACGCTTGTTTTTTCGTAACCAATTGTTCGTGGTCGGACCCGAATCATCAGGAGCTTTACCGGGGCCTGTGTGTTACCGCAATGGAGGACCTTTATCAATCACTGACGCGAACCTTGTTCTTGGCCGTTTACTGCCGGAACATTTTCCGGAAGTGTTTGGTCCGAACGAAAATCTTCCACTCGATCGGGACGCTGCATACCATGAGTTTTCCCGGCTTACAGATGAGATCAACTCTCAACTAAACACGCCGCCTTTGTTGGTAGAAGAGGTGGCGCACGGATTCATTCGTGTGGCTAACGAAACCATGGCGCGTCCGATCCGGGAAATTTCCGTTGCCCGCGGGTTCGATCTCAAGGAACATGTTCTTGCCTGTTTTGGGGGAGCGGGCGGACAACACGCTTGTGCTCTCGCACGGATACTTGATATAAACAAAATTTTCATCCACCGGTTTGCGGGTATTCTTTCCGCTTATGGCATGGGACTAGCCGACGTTGTTCTGGAAAAACAGGAACCCGCGTCTTTTATGCTTAACTCGGATTCCGTAAATGATGCTACCGGGCGCTTGGACATGCTATCGGATTCTGCAGTCCGGGAAATGAAAAGGAGAGGGTATGCTCGTATTGAAGTGAAGCGGTACCTGCATTTGCGTTATCAGGGAACCGATACGGCTTTGATGATTCAAGAACCTGTTAATGGAGATTATACAAACGAATTGCGCACAGTTCATAGCAGGGAATTCGGATTCGATTTCTCCGATCGCGATATATGTGTGGATGATTTGCGGGTAAGAGTAATTGGAAAGTCTGATCAATTGAAACGTGAACTTATTCCTGAAAATTCTTCGCCTTCATCTCCAATTTCTTTATCCCGCTGTTGGTTCGATGACGGTTGGAGAGATACTCGGATATACCGGCAGGATCAACTAGGTGCTGGGGAAACAGTAAAGGGTCCAGCTATCCTCATCAATGATAATTCTACATTATTGATTGAACCCGATTGTGTTGCGTCTGTGACCCGGTTCGGCGACCTGGAAATTGATGTGCCTTTCAGAGAGGAAGATGAAGTGGGAACAAAGACTGATCCAGTACAGTTGTCGTTGTTCGCCAACCGCTTTATGTCCATTGCTGAACAGATGGGCCGCTCCCTCCAACGTACTGCCGTTTCAACGAATATCAAGGAACGATTGGATTTTTCCTGCGCCGTGTTCGGTCCGGAAGGGGACCTGATCGCCAACGCGCCGCATCAGCCAGTTCATCTTGGCGCTATGGGGGAGGCTGTGAAGTATCAGAGTAGGCGGTACGCAAACTCTATTCAATCAGGTGATGTTTGGCTTACCAACCATCCTGTTAACGGTGGTAGTCATTTACCAGACATGACTGTCATCACTCCGGTAGTCCGAGACGGTCGTCCGGTTTTTTACGTTGCGGGTCGGGGGCATCACGCGGATATTGGTGGAATCACTCCAGGCTCTATGCCACCGTTTTCTAAAACACTGGAAGAGGAAGGGGTGTGCATCGAGTCGTTTAAGCTTGTGGATAACGGGCACTTTCAGGAAGAGGAAATAAAAAAACTTTTACTCACGCCGGGAAATATCTCCATGAAAAAAGGTGCAACTCCTATCAGTGGAACTCGTGCTTTATCTGATAACCTGTCCGACCTCAAGGCACAGATCGCCGCCAACCACAAGGGGATAGAACTGCTGGAAGAACTTGTAGAGCGCTATTCCATGGGCGTGGTTCAGGCTTATATGGGACAGATCCGAAAAAATGCTGAGAACTCTGTGCGCGATTTGTTGCGCGAGATATCTGGGAATAACGGACTCAAGGAAAAGGATACACTGGAGGCTCAGGATTTCCTTGATGATGGCAGTATCATAAAGTTACGTCTTACTATTGATCGTGTGAATGGCAGTGCGGTGTTCGATTTTACGGGAACTGCACAGCAGGTCCCAGGCAATCTCAATACCCCCAGGGCGGTGACGCTGTCGGCTATCCTGTATTGTCTTCGTTGTCTGGTGAAAAATGACCTGCCGCTCAATCAGGGATGTCTTGCTCCGGTATGCGTTATTTTTCCTGAGGGTTCTCTGCTCGCGCCGACAGAACATGCTGCCGTTGCCGCTGGTAACGTTCTCACGTCACAGCGCATAACGGATGTTATCTTCAAAGCATTTGGTGCTTGCGCCGCGTCGCAAGGATGCATGAATAATTTCACCTTTGGCGATGAACGGTTCGGGTATTACGAAACCATTGGCGGTGGAGCCGGGGCTGGACCTCACTGGCACGGCCAATCCGGGGTTCATACGCATATGACGAATACACGCATTACCGATCCCGAAATTCTTGAGAAACGGTACCCGGTTCTCTTGCGCGAATTTTCAATTCGTAAAGGGTCTGGCGGGCAGGGGAAATTCATAGGAGGAGACGGGCTCATCCGCGAGATCG
>JANXGZ010000289.1 GCA_024958995.1 Methylococcales bacterium
CGGTTTGCGCACTATTCTATCGAGGGTTGAAACGGTTTTTGGTTGGGGTGATCGTCTGGCTTCCCTAGGGTTGATCGTATTGGGCATCGGGCTTAGCGGTTTGATCTATTTTCGTTACAACCCCTGGACGGGCGCGTTGTGGATGATTTGGACGTTTCTGGCCATTTTGTGTTTTTCGGTCCGGATGGCAGAGATTGGGGGTTGGTTGGGATGGCGGGAACGGAATCGCGCATTGCATCGATTTCACATGATTTCCCTTTTGGTCTTTTGCGGGTGGGTGTCCTTGCAGGGTCTCGGTCCGGCAATTGCCCTGCGGTTGACCGGTGCCGACAATAGCATTCCGGTGTACACGGGTAACCAGCCGGGTGATTACGGCCCAGGGGTTTGGTGGTTTCTGCTGGCCTAGGCGCCCGGGTCTTTACCTGTTGAGAAGGTTCAGCAGGCCGATCAGGTAGGGTTAGATCAAGGAGCGGTTCGTGCGCCCTTGCCCCTGCCAATGAAACCTTTGCATAGAATCTACCAGCACCAGTCGATGGGGTTGGGATGGCGGTAGACGAATCCTGTTTGTTTGCAGACTTTGTCCCCGTTAACCTGCTTGAATGGACTGGGTTTGGCGTTGAACCCAGGGGGTTCAAGCTGCATGGCTCTGGCTGCATGGGTGTAAAGTTGCGATCGGCTTGGGTGCGCAGGCGCGCATGCGTTGAATCTCTGTCCCCAGGGCTGGTGGTGAATCAGTCTGACCAGAAGATCGGTTGCATCGTTCTGATGGATTAGGTTAACCGGATTGGATGCTCCTGCCAGATCTTTTTTTCCAGCCAGGAAACGGCCGGGCTCTCTTCCTGGCCCACACAGGCCTGCGAGGCGCACGACGATGGCCTGAAGCCCTGTGCGTTGCATCATGGATTCCTCGGCCCGCAGCAAGATTCGGCCTGATTCCGTATCGGGTACGATCACTTCCGTTTCATCGACTTCACAATTTTGTGAGGGATAAACAGACGTCGAACTGGCCAGGATCATGCGGCTTAGTCCGAGATTTTTTAATACTGCGACAAGGTTGGAAATCTTCTCTGGAAATTCATGGCCGGATTCTTTTCGTGTTCCCGGTGGTAGCAGGATGATGGCGATTGATGATTTGCTCAGGGCTTCGCGTTGGCTGCATTCGACCTCGGGATTGAGAGCCAGTCTGATCGCGTTAATCCCTTGGTTTTGCAGTAGCGAACAGTTGGCCAGGTTTGATCGGGTCGCGACAACATCGATGCCCTGGCTGATCAGGGTTCTTGCGAGGGGGATGCCGAGCCATCCGCAGCCAATGATGGCAACCGAATGGATCAGTGCAGGCTGTTGCAGGGACATATGCGGCTGGTGGGAGGTTAATCTCGTAAAAGAGGCATACTACGGGACTCCGCAAGGGGCATCAATTGATGCTGACTCGCTTTTAGCTTTTTGCCGAAGTGGATTAAACTCTGTTAAAATGAGCGGTTATCTAATCGCCTGCTCGTCACTGAGCTTCTTTTTCCTGAATCACAACCCCGGACTTTAAGAAATTGTCTCACGAGAAAATTCGAAACATTGCCATTATTGCCCATGTCGACCATGGGAAGACCACCTTGGTGGACGAGCTCCTGCAACAATCCGGAACCTTTTCCGCACACGAGAAGCCGGGCGAACGGGTCATGGATTCGGACCAGCTAGAGAAGGAACGGGGTATTACCATCCTGGCCAAGAACACTGCGATCCAGTGGGAGGGCTATGCAATCAATATCGTTGATACGCCGGGCCATGCCGATTTCGGTGGCGAGGTTGAACGAGTGTTGTCCATGGTGGATTCTGTTCTGCTGCTGGTTGATGCGGTGGAGGGTCCGATGCCGCAGACGCGCTTCGTGACACAGAAAGCGTTCGCGCTGGGCCTGAATCCCATCGTGGTGATCAATAAGATAGACCGGCCAGGTGCTCGTCCGGAGTGGGTCGTAGATCAGACCTTCGACCTTTTTGATCGGTTGGGTGCCAATGACCAGCAACTTGACTTTCCGGTTGTGTACGCCTCTGCGCTCGAGGGCTATGCTGGCTATGAAGCGGATAATTGCTCAGGGGATCTGGGTCCGCTGTTTGAAACTATTCGCGACAGTGTTGCCCCTCCAGCGGTTGATCGTGAAGGCCCGTTTCAGATGCAAGTCTCGAGCCTTGACTACAGTTCATACGTTGGCGTCATCGGCATAGGTCGTGTGAACCGTGGATCGATTCGTAGGAATACCCCTGTGACGCTAGTTGACCGTGACGGCCGACAGCGCAACGTGAAGGTTCTCCAGGTCTTCGGTTTTTACGGGCTCGACCGTGTGGAAAACGAAACCGCGGCGGCTGGAGACATCATTGCGTTTACGGGGATTGATCATCTGCAGATTTCCGATACCCTCTGTGCTCCAGAAGCAGTTGAGGCACTTCCTCCGTTGATGGTCGATGAGCCGACCATCAGCATGACCTTCCAGGTCAACAAGTCACCGCTTGCGGGCCGCGACGGCAAGTACGTTACCTCGCGCCAGATTCGCGAAAGACTGTTTCGCGAATTGCAACACAACGTAGCCCTGCGGGTAGATGAAACCGATGACCCTGACCGTTTCAGGGTTTCCGGGCGAGGTGAATTGCACCTGTCAATCCTGATCGAGAACATGCGTAGGGAAGGGTACGAACTGGGTATTTCCAGGCCGGAAGTCATCGTCAAGGAGGTCGATGGACGGCCTTGTGAGCCTTACGAATTCGTTACGGTCGAGATTGATGAGCAACATCAGGGCGGGGTAATGGAAAAACTCGGGGGGCGGCGTGCAGACCTCAAGAACATGGTACCTGACGGCAAGGGCCGGGTTCGGCTGGAGTATATTGTTCCTTCGCGCGGGCTGATCGGGTTCCAGACCGAGTTCATGACGGCAACGTCGGGTACCGGCCTGTTTTACCATTCATTTGACCATTATGGCCCGTGGATTTACGCAGAAATCGGTCAGCGGATCAACGGAGTATTGATCTCCAATACTGCTGGCAAGGCACTGACCTTTGCATTGTTTAATCTGCAGGAACGCGGACGAATGGTACTGGAGCCTGGTGACGATGTTTATGAAGGCATGATCGTCGGCATCCACTCCCGCTCCAATGACCTCGTTGTGAATCCGACAAAGGCCAAGCAATTGAATAACATTCGTGCTGCCGGTAATGACGAAAACCTGATTCTTACGGCGATCCAGGTATTCAGCCTTGAGCAGGCTCTGGAATTCATCGATGACGATGAACTGGTAGAAGTGACGCCGAAGTCAATTCGGATACGCAAGAAACACTTGTTTGAACACGAACGAAAACGCGCGCTGCGCGCCGCAATGGCTTGACAAGATTGCCTGCTGAGCAGGCCGACTGTTCTTGGTACACGCACCACAGGCGCCGTGGTATATTAGCTAGAATTCACCACTTGAGTCTGTAGCGAGTGATTGGCGGATGTATGTGTCATGCGCTCGACGATAGGCCCGCAAGACAAAATAATGACTGATCGGCGCACGGAAGTAGAACGCAATACCCTGGAAACCCAGATCAAGGTTCGAATCAATCTTGACGGTAGCGGACACTCGTCATTCGATACCGGGGTACCGTTTCTTGATCACATGATGGACCAGATTGCACGTCACGGGATGATCGATATGGAGATTGCCGCCAAAGGAGACCTTCAGATCGATGCTCACCATACAGTCGAGGATATCGGCATTACCCTCGGGCAGGCGGTCTCCAAGGTTCTTGGGGACCGGAAAGGAATTGTTCGCTACGGTCATGCGTATGTGCCGCTGGACGAGGCTCTGTCCCGCGTGGTGATTGATTTTTCCGGCCGGCCAGGTATATTTTATGATGTTGAGTACCCTAGGGCCCGGGTCGGTGATTTCGATGTTGATCTGATCCTGGAATTTTTCAGGGCATTTGTGAACCACGCAAAGGTGACCTTGCACATTGATTCCCTGAAAGGTACGAATGCCCACCACGTTGCAGAGACTATCTTCAAGGCCTTCGGCAGGGCGATGCGTATGGCCTGTTCAGTGGATCCGCTTCTGGCGGAGACGATCCCTTCAACCAAGGGTAGTCTTTAAACCAACGGTTTTGGCGTAGGGTAT
>JANXGZ010000038.1 GCA_024958995.1 Methylococcales bacterium
AGAGGTTTCGCTTCGCAGGGCAGCGCGACCATTAAGTGGATCGGCGGTTGCTCTTTAGCAGGACTATTCACAAGAATACCTTGCACAAATCGCTTCGTACCTGCGGACATCCTCGACCCGGTTTCTCTTGCGAGCGCCGTTGCAAAATATGCGTGCCTTCCGAACCAGCATTCGACAGGCAGCCTGGTAATCATCTGGGTTCAGTCGCCCCGCTTCGATGATGTTTTCCAGCGCCCTGATCCTGAACCGGTCCATCCCCCAGTAACGAGCCGACAACTGGTCGTCGTGCCCCCCGTATTTGAGCAGCAATGGCATATCAACGAAAAGAACCGGATGGAAAGCTGCAATCCGCAGCCAAAGATCATAATCCTCGCAGGCTGGCAGACTCTCGTCGAAACCCCCGATGGACTCGAGCAACGCCCGCTCCAAGATGACTGCTGAAGGAGAGACCACACACAGCGGCAAACAATCCCTGAATATCCATCCCCCCTTCTTGCGATGCTTCTTCATCGGATTAACCCGCATTCCCCTTCGAATCCAGAATTCATCGCAATGACAGACCCGGTGCCCGTCGTTCCTGGTCAATTCGTTCAGCTGGATTTGCAGTTTTTCCGGCAACCATTCATCGTCAGAATCCAGAAAGGCGATCCATTTGCAGGTCGAACTGGCAACGCCGAGGTTGCGGGCACTGCTCACGCCACGGTTCTCCTGCAACAGTACGGTAACCGTAGGAAATTCCCGCGCGACAAGGTCGCTCGTACCATCGGTCGACCCGTCGTCAACAACGATAACCTGATCCGGCGAACGAGTCTGCCTCAACACCGAATGCAGGGCTCTGGGCAGAATCTCGGCGCGGTTAAAGCTCGGGATGACAACAGAAATGGTCTCATTCATCAACCCCTCCCATCAAAACAAAAGAGAGGCAACCGTGCGGAATCCGATTCCCGTCATTGTCGGTCGGAACGCCGGAGCCAGCCTGGTTTTCCCAATCCCGCAATTACCCAGTTCGTCATCTGGGCATCACCGATCCGACAGCTTGGCCATACATCAGGTATCCCCCTGAACAGCCGTCGACTGTTTCTCAGTCACGGGAACTCGACCGCTTGAATCGATCGGGTCGGGAGGACCTCCGCCAGACCGAATCGGGCTTTCTCCCCGCAACCTTTCCTCGAGCTTCCTGAAAGCGATTTCAAGTTTCTCGTCCATGACCACTTCATCGCCCATGGAAACGATGACGCGTACCAGTTCCGGGATGCTGGTCTGGGTTGAAATCAGGTAGATCGGCTGAATATACAGCACCGAGTGTCCCAGAGGTATGATCACCATCCGGCCCCGGGTAACCGTGGATCCATGCTGATCCCAAAGCGTAAATTGTTCCGAGATCAGGGGATCCTGGTCGATCAGCGCGTTGATCTGGGCCGGCCCGTCGACCTGAATATCCTTGCGAAACTTATACACTGCAATTTGTTCCGAAAAACCCGCACCGCAGGTCTCGAAATCCAGAGAACCTGCGATGGCGAGCACGCTAAGATTGTCGCGCTGTACCGGCGTCATGGGCTCAACCAGGATGAACCTCTCGATGCCTGGACAACCTTCGATCTCGGTGGTCAAAAAATAAGGCATCACTTTCTGATCGTTGGCCTTCGGGAAGGCCCATGATTCGGCCTGCTGGTAGAAGGCCGCCGGATCACGCTGGTGATATTTCGAATAGATCTGCATCTGGTAAAAGAACAGATCCCTTGGGTAACGAAGATGCGATTTCAATTCGGCCGGCATCTGCGAAACCGGCCGGAAGATTCCAGGAAAGGCCTTTCCGTAAGCGTTGATGATGGGGTCGTCGCTATCGACCACGTAATAGCTCACCGCACCACTGTACGCATCGACCACTACCTTGACCGAATTACGGATATAGTTGATCTTTGTAACGGATCCGGTCTCGTCAAAACTCGCATCCAACGGTTTGGAGCCCGGGTATTTGTCCGAGACCGTATAGGCGTCCTGTAGCCAGAACAGATTGTTCTCGGTCACCACCAGATAAGGATCCCGATCCAGCCGAAGGAACGGTGTCACAATTGCGATTCTCTCCCTGATGTTCCGCCTGATCAACATTCGACTCTGATCGTTGATACTGGTGGAAAGGAAAACCTTTTCGTCGTTCAGGTAAATCGAAAACAATAGTTTACGAAACACCGAAGAAATCGGAATACCCCCGATTCCCTCGTACCGATCTGCTACGGGATCCTTCCCGGCAATGTCGACAACGTGCAACAAGTTCGGAACGATCACATACGCGTAATCATCAAGACCGTAATAGATTTCAGGATTCTTCACCCCAAAACCAACCCCTGACTGAAGGGTCAGATCACGAAGATACCAATTGATTCTTTTTCCCGCATCCTGTGCAGCCGGCGTCACCACAGCCCCATAACCATGGGTATACCGAAGATGAATGTTTTCCCAGGTATGTGCTTCGTCAGGCAGCTTTTCAATATTCAATTCCCGTGCGCTCAGGTTGACTTGC
>JANXGZ010000044.1 GCA_024958995.1 Methylococcales bacterium
GATGCGCTGGCTCTTCTTGCTCCCCGGTTGGCGTTGGCACCGGATTTCTTTGAACTCGAGCGGGTGGATATCGCTGAGCAGGATGACCTGGTCGAGCGATATGGCTTAACCATACCGGTTGTCAAGCGACTGGATTCCGGGGCAGAACTGAACTGGCCCTTTGATCCCAGTGAACTCGAAACATTCCTGCGTTAGCCTCGAGAAGGTGCTCCTGGGCGCACTGCACAGCAGTTGCTGCCGCCCGGCACGGCAAGCTTTTGTTTGATCGCTTGGAGTAAAGGCGATGTGTATCCATCTTCGACGGGCATCCTCCGATTTTCCGCTGATGTTATAATGATCGGTTTACGGTGAGGGCGTTGGCTTAGCTTAAGCAATTCGCAAACCCATCGAAATCGATGCGGGACTGGCTTCGGGGTCCACAATGGTCCGCGGCGGCCGAACAGGCCGATCCTGTCCCTGAACCATTATGGATTGAACGTAAAGAATATTGACCACACCATGAACAACCAACAGTACAGAATCGAGAAAGATAGCATGGGCGAATTGCAGGTGCCTGCCGGTGCTCTTTACGCGGCTCAGACCCAGCGCGCCGTCGACAATTTTCCGGTTAGCGGCATTCCGCTTCCGCAGGCCTTCATTCAGGCGGTCGCTACCATCAAGAAAGTAGCGGCTCAGGTCAACATGGATCTCGGTGTGCTCGATTCGAAGATCGGCAATTCAATCATCAGGGCGGCGCAGCAGATCATTGATGGCGACCATGCGGAACAATTCCCGATTGATATCTTCCAGACCGGATCGGGTACCAGCACCAACATGAACGTCAACGAAGTGATCGCGACGTTGGCCAATCAGACCGATAACACAGGGGTTGGAGCCAACGATCATGTCAACATGGGCCAGAGTAGCAACGATGTGATCCCGACGGCAATTCATGTCAGTTCTGCAGTCGAAGTGAGTCGACAATTGTTACCGGCACTGAATCATTTGGCGGAAACCATCGAGAAGAAAGCCGAAAGCCTGAAACATGTGACCAAGACCGGTCGGACCCACCTGATGGATGCAATGCCGGTGCGTTTTGACCAGGAATTGGGTGGATGGGCACTGCAGATCCGTAATGGTATAGACCGAATCAATGCTGCGATGCCTCGCGTCTTCCGGCTGGCCCAGGGCGGGACGGCGGTGGGAACGGGGATCAACGCCCATCCGGAGTTTGCGCTGCGTTTTGCGGATCGAATGAGTTTCGAAACGGGACTTTCCTTCGAACCGAATTCTTCGTTTTTTGAAAGCCTCAGCGCCCAGGATGCAATCGTCGAGTTGTCCGGCCAACTCAAGGTCATTGCCGTCAGCTTGATGAAGATGGCCAACGATCTGCGCTGGATGAACAGCGGTCCGCTGGCGGGCCTCGGAGAGATCGAGCTGACCCCTCTACAACCTGGAAGCAGCATCATGCCGGGCAAGGTCAACCCCGTGATCGCGGAAGCTACGGCCATGGTTTCTGCCCAGGTCATGGGTAACGACATGACCATTACTATCGCCGGCCAGTCGGGCACTTTCCAATTGAACGTAATGTTACCGGTGATTGCCTACAACATCCTTCAGTCGATCGATTTGCTGGCCAACGTTTCGAACGTTCTCGCGGACAAGGCGATTGCCGGCTTCGAGGTAAGGGGAGAGAATCTGCAAGGAGCGTTGTCGCGAAACCCGATTCTGGTGACCGCTCTGAACCCGATCATCGGTTACATGAAAGCGGCCGAAATTGCCAAGGCGGCATACAAGCAGGGACGTCCAGTCATTGATGTGGCAGTTGAAATGACCGACCTGTCCAAGGGGGAACTGGAGAACCTGCTGAACCCTGCCAAGCTGACCGAAGGCGGGATTCAGGACTGATCCCGCGTCCCATGGAAATTACGGTCAAGCTGTTTGCAACACTCAGGGACTTTCTTCCTGAAGATGCAAAATTCCATGCCTTCAAGGTGGCAGTCAGCCCTGGCGATTCTCCACAGGAAGTTCTGGATCGTTTCAAAATGCCGCGGGCTATGTCTCACCTGGTTCTTTTGAACGGTGTTTATCTTTCTCTGACCGAGCGCGAAAAGGCGCTTTTCAAGGACGGGGATACGCTATCGGTCTGGCCGCCGGTCGCGGGAGGCTAAGCAGCCTTGCCCTCGATTCATTGAGGCTGAAGGGCTCGTATGCCGAGTCGAGTCATTAGGACAGGAACTTAAGATTGCCATTGGAACCGTGCGTGGTGGGTTCGCTGAAACTACCGGTGACCGCAGAACACCGGTAAAGGAATCACGGGAGTCGGTTCGGGGACTGGAAGATCAGTTCTTGCTACCGATTAATTCGATCTTGTAACCGTCCGGGTCTTCGACGAAGGCGATCACGGTATTGCCGTGTTTCATTGGCCCTGCTTCCCGCACGACCTTGCCGCCCTGTTGGCGAATTTGTTCAACCGCCTGGTAAACATCATTGACTTCGATCGCGACATGACCGAAAGCGTTGCCATGATCGTATGTTTCGGTGCCCCAGTTATAGGTCAATTCCAGGACCGTGTTTTCGTTTTCCCCGCCATACCCCATGAAAGCCAGAGTGAATTTGCCGTCGGGGTATTCCTTTTCGCGAAGAAGTTGCATGCCGAGAATGCCGGAATAGAATTGCTTGGACTTTTCCAGATCACCGATACGAATCATGGTGTGAAGGATGCGCAAGGCCTCGTCTCCAGTTGAAAAGTCTTGGACGCTATGAATGCTACTCTTCCAGGCCCGATTTTCAACCATGGTAGCTGGTTCATGGTCGTCAACGGGCGTTTTGGTCCTGTTTTTTTGGTTGTTTCGGTCGATTAATGACTACTCGGTCGGCTAAGATTTCTGCTGGGTCAGCACGTTTTTTGACCGACATTCTGATATGATACGCCCCAAAAGTTCCGCCATTGAGACCCAGCTTGAATGATCATCGGGCTTAGTTCGGAACGAACAGGGGTTTGTCTGAAGTCTCGAAAAACCCGCCGGATATCTACCAGATTGTCTCTCCAGTCAGCGGGGAAGGCCTGTTACAGGCTCTACCCAGGGATAAAACCCAGTGACAAAAAGGGTATGCCTGCCCCTAAAAATATGCGAT
>JANXGZ010000253.1 GCA_024958995.1 Methylococcales bacterium
TCGGGGACTGAATCAAAAGACTTGATAATGGTTTCGAACTCGCAGCCCTCGGCAAGTAAGAGAGGAAGTTCACTGAACAACCCGGGGGAATGGACATCGTGCTTTCGCGCAACGATCAAATAGTACAAGTAATGGACTGCACGGATCGCAAGCCGCGCATCTTTAAACGTTTCCATGATGGATGCCAGGAAAGAGGCCTGCAGGGATTTTGAGCGTTGGTCTAGGACATAATTGCCGTTTTCTGTGCTGCAGATCATGGGCAATACCTTCAGTGTTTGATCGTCTTTAAAATCCAGGCCGGGCCAATCGTCAGGTGTTTGTTCTTGGTTGGACAACTCACCGAACGCTTTCAGGTACATCCAGCTCAGGCTGCAGGGTGCACAATCACCAGCCGTTGAGGATTCAGGATTTGCAAGTTCTTGAATGCGTGGAAGTAAAGCTCGGCGTATATCGATCTTTGAAATATCATTTGGGTGGTCGACTAACACCCTGTATCCAAGGCCTCCAACCAAAACTAGGCGTGACAGGGGTTCTAGCTCTTCAAGCTTGTCGACTAATAGACGTACAGCACTGGGTTCAATGCGAGTCTGGGTCCAGGTGAGGAATCCACACAGGTTTCCGGCAATGATTTCGTTAGGACTCTTGCTCCAGTTTTGAAACAGGGCTTTGACACCGTTTGCCGTAACCATTCGGTCACCGAATGACTCACCCGCAATTCGGTAAATACGAGTGTGAAATGCTACGGCACCCAGTTCCTCGAAATTGCGCGTGCGGATACAGAGCGAAAGATACTGCCCGAGTAGAAATTCCTGCCAGTGCCGATGGCGGAAACGCACGACGCCAGAACTGGTTGGTACAAACAACGATCGTTGCAATAGGTCTTCACAAATTTTTGGGTTTCCAGCCAGTGAAAACCCGAACAAAATATCATCCCTTTCGGGCGCAAGGGTTTCCAGATAGAAAGATTCATGATCCCGTTCTACGGCAGAGAAAAAAGCGCTCCATCGCTGGTGGAATTGAACAGCTTCCCGTTGTAGAACCTCAATGCTAGCCTCGCCGCGCGCCTTGCTAAAAAACAGCCACGCGATCACCATCATGGCTCTGCCGAGATGTTCGATTTCGATTTCTCGGTTTTCGATTTGCGCCCTGACCAGCCCGGACTTTGATAACAAAGTCCGTATGCTTTGGCAGAGCAGGGCACTTTGACTATTCGTACCCTCACTGATCGGGCAACTGGGATCGGGCTCATAATTGGAGAGAATCAGGGGGGTCAATATGAAGTCCATCAATTCCGGGTCTTCGATGGTGTCAATCCAGTACTGGCAGGATGGATAGGTCTTCTTGGCCTGGGCAACGGATAGGTGCTGAATTTCATGGATATCCCTCGGGTGATCGACAAGTTTCTCGATTCCTTGGAGGGTATTGCGAATTCCGATCACGATGGACAGGTTCGGATTGTCAATATATCTGGCCTCGGTTTCCCGAAGCAATTGAACGATCGATGAAAAGCCAACGGATTTGTGATTTTGTAGAAAGTCGTCAAGCCCGTCCAGTATCACGACAACCGGGTTGCTACGAAACTGATCTTCCAGCCATTCCCGACTACAGTTTGCCTCCGGATGCAGAGATTTGCCCCAGTCCAGCCACCATTGCCACATCATATTCCATGTATAAGAACTGTCGCCCGGCTCCGAAACGGTAATCTGCTGCATCGGAATGAGCAGCGGTAATAGGGTTGTTGTGCCGGGTCTGGCTAGGTAATTCAGTCCTAGTTTGGCGGAGATATGACGCAGAACCGAACTCTTGCCGACCCCTGCTGCACCGGTTACCAGCAATTTTCGTGGATGCAATCCGCCCCGGTGTACGGTCGCGATAATGCGTTCGGCCACTTCCTGTTGGGTGCCCGCCATGGAAGACGGAATACTAGGAGCGATTTGGTCAAACGCTGAATCGGTCGCAACAGAAGAAATTAATTGTTCGATGCCGAGTGTCCTGTTGACCAGGCTGATTCGCAACAAGGCGAAGCGCACTAGATCGAGTCCGGGGTTACCACCGTATTGACGTAGAAGTTCTGCGCAAATGAATACGATCGGCGCATCGACTCTTTTCGGTATCTTTATTGATTTATGAGTGCCGCGGATGAAAACCTGTTGGATGCTTTCCTCGATCGTGTAGGGCACTGAAAGATCAGATTTTGCC
>JANXGZ010000224.1 GCA_024958995.1 Methylococcales bacterium
GGTAAGAACAAGCTCGGTTGGCTCATAGCTAATGATCCCGCAATGGCTCAATGTTTCCAGAAGTTGACCACGCGGTTCACGGCCATAGAATGATTTGGTACCACCACCCCGGAAGCACAAGGATGTCCGCTCATCGATGGCTTGCCGAATCCTAGCCTGCAAACCCCGACTGTCATCCGACACCCGGTGCCTCCATGACTTCACCCCATTTTGTCAATCGACCCCATCCCTCAAGCACTGCTAGAACCTCTCCAGCTCGGGAAAGGCCAGTGCACCCTTGTGAACGTGCATGGCACCGAATTCGGCACAGCGCTTGAGTGTCGGAACGGCCTTGCCCGGATTGAGTAAGAAATGCTCGTCGAAGGCGCGTTTTACCGCGTGGAACTGCTCTAGTTCGGCTTCGGCAAACTGAAAACACATCTGGTTGATTTTCTCCACGCCAACCCCGTGCTCACCGGTGATCGTTCCGCCAACCGATACGCAAAGTTCAAGGATATCACTGCCAAACTGCTCGGCACTCTCAAGTTCGCCGGAGCGATTCGCATCATACAGGATCAGCGGATGCAGGTTGCCATCTCCGGCATGAAACACATTGGCGACACCCAACCCGTGTTGTTCCGCCAGTTCACTGATCCGTCCGAGCACTTCACCAAGCCTTTTTCGAGGAATCGTCCCGTCCATGCAGTAATAGTCCGGAGCTATCCTGCCGACTGCTGGAAAGGCCGCCTTTCTGCCAGCCCACAACTGCTGTCTTTCTGTCTCGTCGGATGCTGTGCGCATGTCCTGGGCTCCGGCATCGATCAAGACCGATCGTATTTTCTCGATTTCTTCATTGACCTGATCCCTCGTTCCATCCGATTCACAGAGCAACAGAGCCGCGGCATCGACCGGGTAACCAACCCGAACAAAATCCTCCGCAGCACGGATCGCCGGATTATCCATCATTTCCAGGCCAGCCGGCACGATACCTTCCGCAATAATCGACGCAACTGCCCTCCCAGCTTGTTCTACGGAGGAAAAACTCGCCATGATGACCTGCGCCATTTCCGGGATCGGCAGAAGTTTTACGGTAATCTCGACAATGATTCCCAGCATCCCTTCCGAACCGGTCAGCAAGGCCATTAAGTCGTAACCGGGAGCATCCAACCCGGAGCTTCCCAGGTGCAGGATCGATCCGTCAACTGTCACCACCTTTAATTCACGGATATTGTGGACCGTCAGACCGTATTTCAGGCAATGAACGCCTCCCGAATTTTCGGCAACGTTTCCGCCGATGGTACAGGCGATCTGCGACGATGGATCCGGGGCGTAGTAAAGGCCATGCCGTGCAACGGCCTGGGAAATCGCAAGATTGCGAACCCCCGTCTCAACCCTTGCTACACGATTCACGGGATCGACTTTGAGAATCCGGTTGAACTTGCTGAGACTAAGCAATACGCTTTCATCCACCGGTAATGCACCCCCAGACAAGCCAGTCCCTGCTCCACGGGCAACCACCGGAACCTCGTGCCGAAAACATAGTCCCATGATTCTCTGCACCTGCTCGACAGTACACGGCAGAACAACCATCCAGGGCAATCGCCGGTAAGCCGACAACCCGTCGCATTCGTAGGGCCCGAGGTCCTCTTGCTCAGTCAGAATCGATTCATCGTCCAGAAACTCCCGGAACAACCCGGCAAGGAGATCTTTTTCCAGCATTGAACTTTACCCAAGTTATTGTGATCCGGTAAAAAACGCCGGCTCCAATCTCCCGAACCTGCGTTATGATACGGCTTCATGTATTGTGTCAGATCTTCGTCTACAGCTGAAGAGACCATCAGGAAGTCGCGATTCATCAGCCACATGATTCCGGTTTCCGAACCTGGAGACATTAATTCCATCCTTCGCCACCTGTCGGCAGAGCATCCCAATGCCAGCCACATCGCCTTCGCATTCAGGATCAGAACCACTTCGGGTATCGTTTCGCGGTTTTTTGATGCCGGCGAACCTGCCGGTACCGCCGGCAGACCCATTTACCAGCATCTGGAAGGAAAGAGCATCATCAACTGCATGCTTGCAGTCATCCGCTACTTCGGCGGAATCAAATTGGGTGCCGGAGGCCTTGCGAGAGCTTATGGAAACACCGCGAGGCTTGCGATCGAGTCAAACCAGCTGATCCCTTTCGTCGAGTATTGCAAAATCAGGGTGGCCATGGAATACAGCCAGCTGCAACAACTGGAGTACTGGCTGAAAAAAAGGAATGCAACAATCGAATCACGCACCTACACGGAATCGATCGAACTCGTCATCAGCTTGCCGGCAGACGATGCCGATGAACTGAAGAGGCTGGTCGCCAAACACGACACCTGATCCGTGCAGCAGCAGATGGTCCTGTGAAAAGTCAGACTGAAGACGGGTAGATACGATCGCCGAGGCAACAATTATGAGCAACGAAAAATGGATTGCGAAGATCCTTTTTATTGTAGATAAGCTCCTCTCTACCTAGGGTTGTTAACTTCCCACCTGCTGCCCTGACCACCGCGTCTGCAGCCGCGGTATCCCATTCCATTGTAGGCCCCAGCCGCGGATACAGATGAGCCTCGCCTTCAGCAACCAGGCAAATCTTCAGCGAAGATCCCATGGGAATGCATTCGTGTGAAGGCAAGGTACCCAGGTAAACTTCCAGTTCTTTTGATCCATGCGAACGACTGGCCACAACCCGCAATGGTTGCCCCGGCCACGAATCCCGAGCCACCTGGATCGTTCGTGGCATTTCGGCTCCGTTCCGACACCAAGCACCCGAATCGTTACCCCAGTAAAGCCGGTCAAGGACCGGCGCGAAGACCACGCCGATAACCGGCACACCCTTTTCCACCAAGGCGATGTTCACGGTGAATTCTCCATTGCGCCGGATGAACTCCCTGGTCCCGTCCAGCGGATCAATCAACCAGTAACGCGCCCAGTGTTTTCTTTCCTTCCATGCAATCTCGACCGACTC
>JANXGZ010000034.1 GCA_024958995.1 Methylococcales bacterium
GCCGCCGTCGATTCCGGCGGGCTGTCGAGAGCGGAATCCGGAAAGAATGGCAGCTGTCATTTGCTGCTCGAAACGCATCTCGCGGATGACCCCATTTCCTCCCCTGTGTTTTCCTGCGCCTCCGCTGTCCGGGTTGATTTCAAATCGTTCAAGGTGGACTGGATACCGGGATTCGAGAATTTCTGGGTCGGTAATCCTTGAATTGGTCATGTGTGTCTGAACGGCATCGGTACCGTTGAAGCCCGGTCCGGCTCCAGAACCGCCGCAGATTGTTTCGTAGTACTGGTAGTCGCGGTTGCCGAAGGTCAGGTTGTTCATTGTTCCCTGGGACCCTGCCAGGACGCCCAGTGCTCCGTACAGGGCGTCGACAATGCACTGGGATGTTTCTACATTTCCGGCGACAACAGCAGCCGGTGGCTGCGGGTTGAGCATCGAAGCTTCTGGAATGATGATTTGCAGGGGCCGCAGGCAGCCGGCATTCAACGGGATGTCATCGTCAACCAGGGTTCGAAAGACGTAGAGGACAGCAGCCTTGACCACAGCGCTGGGTGCATTAAAGTTATTTGACTGTTGTTGCGAGGTGCCCGTGAAGTCGATTCTGGCGTTGCCATCCTGCCTGTCGACCGATATTTCGACCGCTATCTGGGCTCCGTTGTCCATCTTCAGGAGATAGTTGCCGCTTTTCGATTTGCGGATGGCTCGGCGCACCGCTTCCTCGGCATTGTCCTGGATGTGTCCCATGTAGGCATGCACAATCTTGGCGCCATACTGGTTGACTAGGTCAAGCAGTTCTTTCGAACCTTTTTCGTTGGCCGCGATCTGTGCCTTAAGATCGGCCATGTTCTGGGCAGGGTTGCGGGCCGGCAGGAGGCTTTTTGACAGCCAGTCGGATAATTGTTTTTCCAGGAATGTACCGTTTTCGACCAGTTTCAATCCGGCAGTCCAGATGCCTTCCTGGTCAATGGTCCGGCTGTCGGGAGGCATGGAACCCGGGCTACTGCCACCGATATCGGCGTGGTGGCCACGGGAAGCCACGAAAAACAGCAATGTTGATCCAGACGGATCAAAAACCGGGGTGACCACTGTAATGTCGGGTAGGTGGGTTCCGCCGTGGAAAGGCGAATTCAGCATGTAGACATCACCGGCCGAAAATTTGTTCGTGAGCTCTGAGATCAGTATCCGGACAGATTCTCCCATGGAACCTAGATGGACCGGGATATGCGGGGCGTTGGCGATGAGGTTTGCATCGGTATCGAAAATTGCGCATGAAAAATCCAGCCGTTCCTTGATGTTGACGGACAAAGCGGTATTTTGCAGCGTGTGCCCCATCTGTTCGGCAATCGCCATGAAGCGCTTGTTGAAAACCTCCAGCATGATTGGGTCTGCCTCGATGCCTATGGTCGATTTTTGGACCCGCGGGGTTTGCCGGCTCAGCACTAACTGGTCGTCAGAATCGACCCGGCCGGCCCATTTAGGCTCGATGACAGTGGTGGCGTTGGGTTCAATGACAATGGCGGGACCGTCAATTGTGTTTCCGGGTTGCATGCCTTCACGCAGGTAGACATGCGCATCATGGAATGATTGGCCTGAAAAGAAACGAAGGGTCTCAAGTGGCTCCGCAGGTTTCTCTTCGATTTTAGGGGGCTTGGTTTTGTTGTTTGGAGGTTGGCTAGCGATCGTTTCGACCGAAACGGCTTCGATCACCAAGCTTGTGGAAGGGCCGCGAAAACCGAAGCGTTTTTGATGGGCCTGGTGGAATGTTCTGACAACCTCGTCGAGGGGGCCGTGATCTACCATCAGTGCCGTATCGGTGCCGCTGAAACGCAGGTGCAGCCTTCGCAGGACAGTCAGCTGAT
This sequence comes from Methylococcales bacterium, assembly GCA_024958995.1. GTDB lineage: Bacteria > Pseudomonadota > Gammaproteobacteria > Methylococcales > UBA1147 > UBA1147. The sequence goes on from JANXGZ010000034.1 coordinate 1,857, forward strand.
CTTCGGCGGTGGTTTGCCTGAGCATTTCCTGCATGCATTCCCGTTCCAGACGATTAAACAGGCGACCGAGCCCGGAAAGATGCTCCTCGTTTAGAGAAGTTTCCACTGCCTGTTCTCGCAGGACTCGGATATCGGCGAGTCCCATGCCGTAGGCTGAA
>JANXGZ010000219.1 GCA_024958995.1 Methylococcales bacterium
GAACCGGTCATGGAAGACCATGATGGTGTCAAAGGCCATGGAGCCGCAGATTAATATACTCATTTTTTACATCTCTCCCGACAACTTGCTTGAATCAAGAAATTAAACTTCCACCAAAAAAAGCCGCGAATCGAGGCATCCAAAACCTAATGTTCCTGGCAAACACGGAAACCCAGCAATTTTGTTGTTGCAAACAAGTATTCGTGCGGGTCCGCTCAAGGACTACCTGTCGCTAAAACCACCGTACGAACTCTCGTAGCTGTGAACCTAGGCGTCAATGAATCCTCGGTATTCTTCAGCATCCAGCAAATTTACCAAATCATCAACGGAATCCGGACGAACAGAGAACAGCCAGGCAGAATACGCATCATCATTCACGGACTCCGGTTCCTGGACAACGGCCGTATTGACCCCCACGATTTCTCCAGAAACGGGACAATAGAGGTCAGAGGCAGCCTTCACCGATTCAACGACTGCACATTGCTCTCCAGCCTTAAGATGCTTACCAATCTCGGGCATTTCAACATAGACAAGATCACCGAGTTCTTCCTGGGCATGATCGGTAATACCAACACTGAGGATCCCATCGCTCTCCTGCCTGACCCATTCATGAGACTTGGCATACTTTAACTCAGCGGGTAAATCGCTCATTCCTGTTATTCCGTCGGTGGTTACTTTGACCCGATCCCTGGCGGACCGTGAATCCGTGAATCCGTGAATCCGTGAATCCGTGAATCCGTGAATCCGTGGTCATCATACCTCAATACCTGCGATATACCAGCCTGACAAAAAGGCACCTCGCCCACCTCTTCAAGCCAACATTCAAATTCCGGACCACTCTTGAATTAACCGATCTGCAAGGACACTCTGCAGGTAACCTACGATAATTCAAAGATGTGGCAGATTACCCGGCGGATTTCTCGATCCCTCTCCTGTTTAGCCACAACGCTTCTTGTAATGTTGCTGGTCACATCGGCCCAGACCCACGACATCGAAATTCGCAAAGGTACCAATGATAACTCCCCTTTTCTAGCTGGAACCCCTTCCGACGGTACGGTACTACTTTCTGCAAAAATACAGGAAATAGCCGGAATCGTAGTCCGAGCCCCGGAACCTAGTCGTTATCGACACAAAAAAAAGCCTCCTCCGCACAACGGGCAGTCGCAGAATCTTCCTGCCGCCGGCCACGGGGTCTTTTTAACGGCAAGGTCGTTTCCCTCAACAGGTTGGAAAAAAGCAAAACCGACTGCATTACCGCCCGCGCCGCACACGAAATCGCGACCGCCCGTACCCGCAGTTTGCGACTGAAAACCCTACAGGACTGGGGCCTCGTTGTAGACGCGAAATCATGGGCTCAATAGCTTCGATCATCGAAGGCGGCCTGTCCTCATCGACCGCGCTAAACTTGCTGTTTCTCCCTGCCTTCCTGCTACATTTAGACAAGGTTTCCGAGGCAGAGCCGGCCTCATCAAACTGAAATAAGACCGCGACTCGTCACTGCGCCACCGGTGAACCTTTACATCGCCATTTCACCACCCTAACATTGGAAATATCTGTTTAGACAGCCTTGCTAATAGACGGCACCACTGAGTGCTCGTGCAACGACCCCGTGTTGATTTCACTGGACCAGCGGGACGTTCAGCTCTGTCTGCTAAGAGACAGACCCGCTCTTCCAAAAATAGCGAAAAACCGAGACCGCAGCACGAAAAACACCTTAACTACAACTGATCGAAACCCAATGGCAGACCCCAAACCGCAACTCCCCCACCCCGAGAAGTTCATCAACATGGCATTCTGGTTCGAAGCCAGCCTGATCGGCGTTGCCTGGCTAATCGGCTGGTTCGCGGGAATCAATCCGATTGCCAACCTCTACTTCAGCACAGAAGCACTTATCGACGGCATCACCGCAACGATCCCCATGTTGATTCTGTTCTTGCTGTTTTACCAATATCCGGTTGGCCCACTTTACCCAATCAAGAAAAGCCTCCTAGACATCATGGGGCCGCTTCTGAGTTCCTGCCGGTGGTACGAATTGCTGATCTTGGCCGCC
>JANXGZ010000115.1 GCA_024958995.1 Methylococcales bacterium
ATCGAATCATCGACCCCCGTATCAAAATTTCTGCAGAAAGCCAGGTTTAGACCGTGGAAGAAAACAATCAAAAGCAGCACTTTTCAATCCTTGAGAACACTACAGACCCGGTGGAACATCCCCTGATCGAAACAGCTAGGATGTTTGCTGGGAACTATGCCGCTGTCGCGGGTCTGGTCATCCTGGCCTTCATCATCGCAGTGTCCCTCGCTGGGCCGATGTTCTATACTACCGATCCTTTTGAAATGGTCTGGGCCCCATTCAGCCGTCCGGGAGACCGAGGGTTTCTAATGGGCACCGATTACTTGGGACGCGATCTACTGGCCCAGATCATACACGGAGGCCGGGCGACGCTTGCCGTGGGCTGTGCAGCTGCATTGCTGAGTGCTGTCATTGGTATCACTTTCGGTGCGCTTTCAGGTTTCTACCGAGGCTGGGTGGATGAGATCCTGATGCGCATAACCGAATTCTTCCAGGTTCTTCCGACGTTACTCTTCTCCATGGTGCTAGTCGCGCTTTTTGGGGCCTCCCTGCCGATGATTACCTTCTCCATTGGAATTGTCAGCTGGACCGGGGTGGCCAGAATCACGCGGGCGGAATTTCTTAAAATCAGGGAACTCGAGTACGTCACCGCGGCACGCGCTGGGGGGGCAAAGAACCTGAATCTCATTTTTCGGGTCATCCTACCGAACGCGTTACCCCCGATTGTCGTCCAGGCCGCTCTGCTGGTCGGATTCGCGATCCTCTTCGAAGCAGGGCTCAGTTTTCTTGGGCTCAGCGATCCCAATGTGATGAGCTGGGGAGCCATCATGGGGAATAACCGTCCTTACATCCTCCAGCAGGGATACACCATCATGTATCCGGGTCTAGCAATATTTATCACCGTCCTTTCAATTTCCCTCGTCGGAGACGGTCTTAACGACGCATTGAACCCAAAACTCCGCAAGCGCTGAATCGCTGATGCCTGCTCCGGTTCTTTCGGTCAAAAATCTTACCGTTGAATTTTCGATACAAAGCGGCACCGTTCCTGTGATAGAGGACCTCTCATTCGATCTTGAAGCGGGAAAGACTTTGAGTATGGTTGGTGAATCAGGCTGTGGCAAAAGTATGACGGCGCTGGCCATTATGGGACTGATACCGTCTCCGCCCGGACACATTGCTTCCGGTTCGATGATTCTTGCCGGCGAGGATCTGGTGCAGGCTTCGGACAGTCGGTTGCGTGAGATCAGAGGCAACGAAATTTCGATGGTATTTCAGGAGCCGATGACTTCCTTGAATCCTGTCTACACCATAGGCGAGCAGATTGGGGAAACACTGCGGCGCCACCAGGGACTGACCCGGCAGCAGGCTCGCAAAGAGGCAATCAAACTACTGGATGCCGTGCGTATACCCCTTGCGAAACAACGTGTGAAGGACTACCCGCACCAATTGTCGGGAGGAATGAGGCAGCGTGTCATGATAGCCATAGCACTTGCCTGCCAACCGAAGATTCTGCTTGCGGATGAACCGACTACCGCCCTTGACGTGACTGTCCAGGCGGAAATTTTCGATCTGATGCAGGAACTCAGGAAAGAAAAGGAGACTGCTATCATCCTGATTACCCATGACATGGGTTCAGTTGCGGAAATGGCGGAGCGGGTGATAGTAATGTACGCCGGACGGAAGATTGAAGAAGGCATGGTTGATGATATCCTCGTGCGTCCAGGGCATCCCTATACCCGCGGGCTGATTGCCTGTGTTCCACACCTTCAGGAAAACGTTTCATCCGATCGCCCCTTCCTCAAGGAAGTCCCGGGAATGGTGCCACCCCTGTCTCACTTCGGGTTCGAAGGCTGTATTTTTGCCCCAAGGTGTGAAGACTCCGTGGATCAATGCTGGCAGAAAAAACCGGAAATCAGCCTTTTGGTGGATGGTCACAACGCCGCGTGCTGGAATCTCGACGGAACTCAGAAATATGCCGATGCCTGAACTCCACGAACCATCAGATACCATGCTGGAATTGAGTGACGTTGAGGTTTCCTTCCCCCTCAAACGCCAGGGACTGTTTGGGAAACCGCCCCTGCTCAGAGCAGTCGATGGCGTGTCCCTAGCTGTCCGGAAAGGTGAGACCATGGGCATTGTCGGAGAATCAGGTTCGGGCAAGACAACCCTGGCTCTGGCAGTTGCAAGGTTGGTTCCCGTCACCTCGGGAAGTATCCTGATGAACGGAGCTGAAATACTAGACCTTCAGGGTGACGC
>JANXGZ010000177.1 GCA_024958995.1 Methylococcales bacterium
GGTAGTTGAAATGGTTTGCCCCAGAGGGGTGGGTTATTCATGGTGCCGCGATTGGAACCCACGGCAAAAAGCTTGTCAAGCAACCGGATGCGAGCCTTTGGTTTCAGTTGGGTGGCCGGTTCCGATTCGGCCGTGCCGGGATTTCGCCGCTGAGTGCAGCTGCGAGTAATCCTGCCAGTGATGCAAGCCGTCGTGAATCTTAGTTCTCGGACATGAAATCCTGAATGATCGGTGCAAAGCGGTCCTGGTCAATCAGGAATGAGTCGTGTCCTTGGATCGATTCTAGAACTTGGAATTGGGCGGTCTTGCCATGTTGCCGAAGTGCGTCGACAATTTCCTGTTGCTGCGAGATCGGGAACAGGAAATCTGTTTTAACCCCGATCACCAGGTTGTCTACGGTTTTGATTCGGCGCAGCGCGTCTTCGTAGCTGCCGCCGTGTGCCGCGAGATCAAACCAGTCGATTGCCCGCGAGAGGTACAGGTAGCAGTTCGTATCAAAATGGCCGATGACCTTTTCTGCGTTGTGTTCAAGGTAATGTTCGACCTCAAATTCGGGGCCGAAAGGGGATAGATCAGCGTGTCCATCGAACTTTCTCTTTCTTCCGAACCGCTGACCATACTCTGCCGCTGATCGGTAGGTAATCAATCCCAGTTTGCGGCCCATGCGGATTCCATCTGTCGGGGGGTCGTTGAACTGGTAGTCACCGTTGTTCCATTTGGGGTCATTGCGGATGATCTCCCTTTGTAGAGAACGGATAGCAATTCCGAATGGTGATGATTGGGCGGCCGCAGATATGGACACTAGTCGGTTGACTTCCTCGGGAAACATGACTGCAAGCGCGAGTGCGCTCATGCCGCCCAAGGACGGCCCCATGACCGTGTGCAGCTGTGAGATCCCCAATGAGCGGTATACCTGTCGTCCTGCACATGCAATGTCTTCAACGGTCAGATCAGGGAAGGCTAGGCGGTAAGGCCGCCCTGTTGCTGGGTTGATCGATGCCGGCCCGGTCGAACCGAAACAGCTTCCAAGCGAGTTTACGCAGATGACGAAAAACTTTCCGGTGTCCAGCGCTTTCCCCGGGCCGACCATGTATTCCCACCAGCCGGGAGTCGTGTCTTCGGGCGACGAGGCGGCATGTGCACTGGGCGAGAGCCCCGTGAACAGGAGAACTGCATTGTCACGCCGGGGAGACAGTTGCCCCCAGCATTCGTAAGCGACATCAATCTCTGGCAGAACCCCGCCCCGAAAAAGACGGAAATCCTTCCTGATCCGAACGAAACGGGTGGCGTTTGATACCGCCATCGAAGACTGGGTATTAGCGGCCATTCATTTACTGTCCTGAAATCAGGCCCGAAAAACGAGCCAAGCGTTTTAGCATGAAAGTCGCCTTGCGGTTAAGTCCGGTGCCTAATGGACACCCCATTTTCATGATTGTGAAACAAATTATGATGGCATAGATCGCCAATGAACGGAAATCACTTTCGATTGTCCCGAAACCACTGGCAGAGCTGTGTTTATTGTTTTTCCGCCCGAATTCAAAAGTCGAAATTGGGTGTTTTGGATGCGTGGGTGATGGCAGTCTCTGTGGACCGTTTTGTAGTCCGGACCGCTTGTTTGCGGTGGTAACGGAGAGAATGGCTTATCTTCGACCCGCACCTGGTCGCGGGAACCAGGAAGGCGGTTTCCGCAATATTTCGATCAGCTAATTCCAGTTCTCGGTTTTTTAGTTGTCTGATGCAGGTTTACTGCTGTTGCGGAGTAGTTGGTCGGTTGTAGAATTCCGGCAACCGAATTGGTCGTACAGTATCGCTTCTGGCATAACAGTGTATTGTGAAGCGGGTAAGCTGTGGATTCGGATGTCCCCTTATAGGTTAGGTGCTTTTGGCCCTAGCGCTTCGGAGCGCAGACTGATAACCCCGCCCGGGTGGACGGGGAACCAATGATCTAGTTACAGTCGTTTAGATTAGAACGACGTTTGTAGCGGCCAGGCCTTTTGGGCCGGACTGCGTTTCGTAGCTTACCTGCTGCCCTTCTGCCAGTGTCTTGTAGCCATCTCCCTGAATGGCGGTGTGATGAACGAATACGTCTTCCGCTCCATCCTGTGGCTCTATGAAACCGAAACCTTTTTTATTATCAAACCACTTTACAGTGCCAGTAGCCATTAACCAATTCCTCTGAAAATTTCAACAACACGCGAAAAACGCAAGGGCGATACTGATAGGGTTTACTGACAACCGCCTATCGCCAACGTTGTACGCGATGGCCGAGTATAACTCGATCTTTGGTAACCCGCTATAAATTATTTGAGCGAAATTTTAGGGGTATTTAACGGTTTGTCATGGGCTTGGTTATCCCTTGAGGATTCAGTGCACGAGCCGATCCGAGCCCGTCGGAACAGCGATCCAGTCTCACCTGTTCCAACTTGGTTGATAGCGGGTATTCGGGGATGGCTGATGGGTCGTTTCCTGAAACAGGGCGGCGGCCCGATGTTTTCCGTTGATATGGGCCTCATGCGGAAAGGCAACGGGACTAGGGAAATAACCTTAATCGGCAAGCGTCTATATTTTGACACCTTAGATATAGGCGCTGGGTTCGTCGTCCCAATCTGCTTCTGGCAAGGAGCCAGCTTTAACGAGCCATTAGTCGGAACAGTCCATCCAGCACCAGTGCATTCGGGCTTACCGTACCGATTACCTCGCCACTTTCGATTACCGGGGCTCTTACCAGATCGTAACGGGCAAAAAGCTTGGAACAATAACGGATGTCCATGTCCGGGGACACTGATATGACGGGCTTGGCCATGACTTCATAGACGTTGACGCGGTCAGGGGCCCGATCTCTGGCCAGCACATGCCTGGCGATATCCCCTGCTGTAATGATGCCATATTCGTCGTTATCGTGACGCTTGTTAACAACCAATACCGATGTATTGTGAGATTTCATGCTATTGAGAGCATCCTGGATCGTGGCAACCCCGTCGATGGTTCTAAATTCACTTTTCATTACGTCCCGCACACGAATCAGCTGTTTGGTATTCATAGTTCGTTCTCTACTACAGGGGTTAGTTTCTCCATCTGGTGCATCACTCCAATGGCGTCTTCGACATCAATCTGAAATGCTATTCCGGTCCCCGGCTTGGTATCGAATTCTCCCGCCTTGGCGATTTCTTCGAGGATTTGCCGACTGAGGTGCTCCTCAACCAGTAGCAGCAATACATCACGTTGTGTTTCCAAGGTTAGCCCAAAGAAGGTTTTCGACTGTTCTATCCCTTCGCCGCGGGCATGGTTGATGACCGTTGCTCCCATGGCGCCGAATTCACGTGATGTATCCAGAACCAGGTCAGTCTTGTCGTCTTCTACGAATGTGATGATTAGTTTGAAATGCATGGGCGTTGAATCCTGCTTTCAAGGGTCAGGTGGCGGTGGATGAGGCCGGTTACCGTTACTGGGTTCGATGGTCTACAAAGACCGTTTTCTCATCCTGGCTAGGAGTTCCGCGAGTTGCGCATAGCCAAGCACCGTGATTATAGGAAATAAACTTGCAAATGCAATCAGGCCAAATCCATCGATCAGCGGATCTCTTCCGGGAACCGTCGAAGCGAGTCCTAGGCCTAGTGCAGTGATTAGCGGCACCGTGACGGTCGATGTCGTTACCCCACCGGAGTCATAGGCAAGGCCGATAATCAGTTTCGGCGCGAATGCGGTTTGCACCATCAGAATACAATATCCGGCCACGATATAGAGGTAAAGTGGTGAACCCGTGACGATCCTGAAGATCCCAAGCGACAGACCGATTGCTACACCCACCGCGACGGCGATCCGCAGTCCAAATGCCTGTATGGCGCCCCCGGAAATTTCTTCCGCCTTCAGGGCCACGGCGATCAGTGACGGTTCGGCAAGGGTTGTGGAGAAACCTATGCATGCGCCGAAGAGATAGATCCAGCCGTAGGATTGCCAGGTAAGTGGTTCACTTGTCGCTTGGGATTCGATGAATTCGGGACTGGTTAGTTGCCTGGCCATCAGTTCGCCAACAGGAAAAAGGGTCATTTCCAGGCCTTTCAGGAAAAAGGCAATACCGAGTATTACGTAGATGAATCCGACTGCGGTCTGCTTGGGGTTCGGGAGCGGCTTGCCGATGACCAGCACCTGGAACCCGATAATGGTCGCTGCGATCGGTATGACATCGGCAACCGTTTCTACGATGATCGAAGCGAAATCGAAAATTGCAGTCATTCTAGACGATCAACCCGTAGGCCATAACGAAGATGATCGGGGTCAGTGAGGCGAAGGCGATTAGTCCGAAACCATCGATCAGCGGATTTCTCGATTTGATGGACGAAGCGAGGCCGATCCCGAGCGCCGTTACCAGCGGTACAGTGATGGTCGATGTGGTTACCCCACCGGAATCGTATGCGATGCCGATCATCTCTCTGGGCGTAAACGCGGTCATTAGCAGGATGCTGGCGTAGCCGCCCATGATCAGGTGCTGGAGTGGCCAGCCGCGAATGATACGAAGCACCCCGACGACAAGGGCAAGACCAACGGAAAGAGCAACGCTTAGACGCAGCCCTAAGGCATAATCGATGCGGGCACCTTTGTTGTTGTCGATCAGGCCGCCGTTTCCTGCGACCCGTGCCGCTTCATCAGCTACCGCGATCAGTGCAGGTTCGGCAATGGTGGTTGCGAAACCGAGGGCAAAAGAAAAAGCCATCAGCCAGGTCAGACTGCCTTTTTTAGCAAAGGCTGTTGCCATTGTTTCGCCAACTGGGAAAAGTCCAATTTCCAGTCCTTGGATGAAAAAGGTCAGACCGATGATGATCAGGAAAGTGCCGCCAAGGAGATTGACCGTGTTCTCCAGTGGTTGATGGATCACCAAGACTTGGAAAACAAGGATGACGGTGAGGATTGGTAAGAGGTTGAAAACACTGCCTACCAGGTTCTGTAGAAATCGATTGTGAATTCTAATCATTGTCCGTTTTTTCGAGCCTGAGACTCAGTGTGGCTATTAGTCTATGATCTTTCCAGATAACTGAAGGCACCCCGAAATCCGCCTGCTGTAAGGGGATTTTTATCGGGTATCGGGAGACGGGGGGATGCAGACTGTTTTTAGCGGACCGCAGTTTCTTCTGTTTGTACCATTTGACCCCGTCTGGGCTCAGGCTTGACGAAGGGCGCTCGGGTGGCGGTGATAGGGCAGGACATCCAGTACCTGTCCGAGGCGATGCTGATTCTGGAGGTCCCGCCAGTAGTGGGCTGTCATAATGTCGCTGTGCCATTCCATAAAGAAAGCTTCCAGTTCCCGGCCGAAACCAAGAAACGAAATGAACTGTTCGGGAAACACATCATTTTCGCCGACGTAAAACCATGTTTCAGAGCGCATCTCGTCTTCAATGGTCTCGGCAACAGGCATCTCCCTGAAATTACAGTCGGTCACCATGCACAGTTCATCGTAGTCGTAAAAAATGACTCGTCCGTAACGAGTGACACCGAAGTTTTTGATCAGTAGGTCGCCCGGAAAGATGTTGCTTAGTGCAAGATCGCGGATCGCCTGGCCGTAGTCGTAGACCGCTTTCTGTGCGTTTAGATCATTTGCCGTCTGCAAGTACAGGTTCAGTGGGGTCAGCCGGCGCTCAATATAGCAGTGCTTCAGGATCACTTTGTCATCCTGTATTTTTACCGATTCCGTTGCTTCTTTGGTCAGTTCATCCAGTAGGGCTTGAGAAAATCGGGAGCTTTCGAAGGTCAGCCTCCTGAACTCTTGGGCGTCGATCAGGCGTCCGGCACGGTCATGCTTGAACACAAGTTGGTACTTGTGCAGAACATCCTGCCTCGAACTGGTTTTCGGCGGTGCAAAGTGGTCTCGGATGATCTTGATTACGATATCGTAGGAGGGAAGGGTAAGAACCATCATGACCAGCCCTTTGTCTCCCGGTGCATGAACGAACTGGTCGTTGGATTTTTTCAGGTGATCGAGCAGGTTGCGGTAGCGTACCGTCTTCCCCTGCTTCGCTCGTCCCAAGACAGTGTACAGTTCACCCGCCGATTTCTCCGGCATGATGAGGCGTAGGAAGGCGACGGACTCTGCTACCTGTTCCAGGTCGACATGGAAATACGAGCGGGTGAAACTGAACAGCATTCCGGCTTCGCTTTCGGCCATCATCACCGCATCAACAGCGATCCCTTCCGGGCCGTTCACCAACGAAATAATCAGCGGAACGTTGTTTTGTGTGCCAATCAGTCGTCCCACCAGGTAAGCTCTGGTCAGCTGGTGAAACACCGGCTCCATAATCTCGACTCGAATGATCTTACCAACGAAATCGCCGTTGTTCCTGTAGGCAGTAACCTCCTTGGTGATGAAGTGGATGTCGTCGTCGAATTTGTAAAAGGGCGTTGCAAAGGCAGAATGGTTCAGGATTTCATCGAACAACTGCTCCTCGGTGGTGCGTAAGCTGTAAGTTCTGGTTTTCGGGCTCTCCACACTCCGGGGAGTCGGTTCGAAATCGACGGCCAGGAACTCAACGGTCATGTCAACTCCGACCGTGTCGAACAGGTAGCGTGTTATCGAACTGAAAAAGGTCTTGTAGAATTCCGGGTCAGGGGAGCGGCGGATTTTTTCTGCAAAGCAGGCCTTGATTTCGGCCCACAGGGTTTTGTTTTTGCAAAGGTGCCCCAGCCGGTGCTTGAGTTCGACGGCTGTTCGCTTGACGATGATATCGTAGAGTTCAATGCGTTCCACCGCATCGCGCTGACTTCCTTTCCAATCCCGGTTCTCGAAGCGGCCGAGCGCCCTGCGGGTTATCGCACGGAATTCCTGGTTGTAATCGGCAAAATCCTCGCAGACAGTTGATGCGATCGCCTCGGCGAGATGCTTGTGTCTAGGGTTTGTGGGCATCGCTGCCTGAGTCGAAGACCTTGATCAGCGCGTCGGCGAACTCGCTGCACTTTACTTCCGTTGCGTTGTCCATGAGCCGTGCAAAATCATAGGTGACTGTCCGATTCTTGATGACTTGGTCCATCGCATTAATGATGGTATCGGCGGCTTCTGGCCACCCTAGATAACGCAGCATCATTTCCCCGGATAGGATCAGGGACCCAGGGTTAACCTTGTCAAGGTTGGCATACTTGGGGGCTGTACCATGGGTGGCTTCAAAAATGGCAATCCCGTTTGCGTAGTTGATGTTGCCGCCGGGCGCGATGCCGATTCCGCCAACCTGAGCTGCAAGGGCATCGGACAAGTAATCGCCATTTAGGTTCATGGTCGCAATGATGTCGAACTCATCCGGGCGGGTAAGGACCTGCTGTAGGGTGATGTCCGCAATCGCGTCCTTGATCAGAATACAGCCCCGATCAAGTGCTTCCTGCTGTTCCTGGTTGGCTGCCTCAAGGCCTTCTTCAGCGAGGGTGCGTTCCCAACGCGCCCAGCTATAGGTGTCCTCGGGAAACTCGGTATCGGCCAGGTCGTAACCCCAGTTGCGAAACCCACCCTCGGTGTATTTCATGATATTGCCCTTGTGCACTAGGGTGACGCTTTTTCGGTCGTTCTTGCAGGCGTATTCGATGGCCGATCTGACCAGCCTTTGGCTGCCCTCGATCGACACTGCTTTAATACCGATACCCGATGTATCGGGAAAGCGTATCTTGTCAAAATGGTGCGGAAAATTTTCCTTCAGGAGGTTGAGGAACCGCTGGCAACTCTCGCTTTCAGCTTCGAACTCGATGCCTGTATAAATGTCCTCGGTATTTTCCCGGAAAATGACCATGTCGATGGATTCGGGTCTACGCACCGGAGAGGGTACCCCGTCGAACCAACGTACTGGGCGAAGGCAGACATAAAGATCCAGTAGTTGACGAAGGGCCACGTTTAGTGAGCGAATACCTCCGCCCACGGGGGTGGTCAGGGGACCTTTGATTGAAACCAGGTATTGTCGGCAGGCATCGATCGTTTCATCTGGCAGCCAGGTGTTGAATCGTTCGTTGGACTTCTGCCCCGCGTAGATCTCGACCCAGTGGATGCGGCGTTTCCCTGCGTAGGCCGAAGCGACCGCGGCATCCAGAACCCGTACCGAAGCTTTCCAGATATCCGGGCCGGTTCCATCGCCTTCGATATAGGGAATAATCGGGTTGTCCGGGACCATTAATGTCCCGTTTGAGATCGTGATCTTGCTGCCCTCGGCAGGAGGCGTTGGCTTGGGGGTGCTCATGGTGCTTCATGCTCCAGTGATGTATTTTTTGTTCCTGTGAAACGAACAGCCGGTCTACAGGTTTGTCGCTTGCCGGCATTGCGCCTCGACTCGATTTACCCGGGTAGGCTCACGAGTCAGCTCCGATGGTTCTTCTGACCTAGACTAGCTCATATGGCTCTAGAATTGTAAGACATATTTCGGCCGCCACGGCCGATTTTAGGAAAATCCGTTGTCAGGGTCTGCCACTCGGATGCCGAGGGTTTTGTCCTGCCGCTGCCGCCCGTCTCGGATATATAATTGGGAAGCTGGGTGCCGGGGTCATAGCCAAAGTGTCGTTTTGTCCGGGGAGTTGGGCTTTCGGATTCGAACTTCCTTAACGGGAAGGAAGTTGTTCAGCTGTAATCCTCCGTGGTGTCTCGTGTTTCCTGCCGAGAAGCAAGGGCATCGACTAGTTAATGGTGGTCGATACTGCGAGGCAAATATTCGATATTCAGATCGATCCAAGCGATATTTTTCGAATGTTTCGAGCAGGGACAAGAAACATGGGAAGTTGGCATCTGTGCCATTCGACCATCAATCAGCTCAATCGACGTTCCCCCGCCCTGGTTCGGGTTCCGACGAATGATCGGAAGTAAACAGTGTGTTTTAGTCGCTCCCCGGGGCTAAGACGGTGTTTAATTAATCCTTTACTGGTTGGTCCGTTTTAGGGTCGGTGAGGTCGGTTTTTAAACCTCAGAGTGCATGCTTAATCATGCTCAAGAAGGTTCGGTTTATATGTGGGTCTCTGTCTGGTGAAGAAAAGGTGCCTCGTGTATATTAATTCCCCCTGGTTGTTTTGCTTGGATTCCCTCTTTGTCGTGTTCG
>JANXGZ010000288.1 GCA_024958995.1 Methylococcales bacterium
CTTTTCACAGGCACGCTTGAAGCGGCGGATGGCGATGTCAAAAGGTTCGTTCTCTCTGAGTCTGATTGATGGCATAAAACTTCCTGATATCGGATATAATTATTGGGTTTCAAAAAACGGTTCTAGGGGAGTCCCGCAGCAATTTAACTAAGGGGCCTGGAACTTAGGTGCCGAGCGATTTCCGCCCGGTCGCAATTGCATGGAAAGTCGACAAAGCCCTGCTCTTTCACTAGTGGTCCGGCTTAAATCAAGCAGGCTATCCTCGATAGAGAACTTCGTAGTATAGCAAATCGTTTTATCATTACCAAAACACGACCATTTCACCATGAATGTACTGGGCGTTGAAACTTCGTGCGACGAAACCGGGGTGGCCATCTACAACAGCGAAAAAGGCCTAGTCTCGCACTGCTTGTACAGCCAGGTACCGGTGCATGCCGAGTATGGCGGAGTGGTTCCGGAGCTGGCTTCCCGAGACCATATCCGCAAGCTTTCCCCCCTGATCCGCCAGTGTCTGTCGGACGGCAAGATGCGCCCTTCCGATATCGACGGAATTGCCTACACCGCGGGTCCCGGACTGATCGGCCCGCTCATGGTCGGCGCGACGGTTGCCCGCAGCCTGGCGATGGCATGGAAGGTTCCTGCGGTAGGGGTTCACCACATGGAAGGGCACCTGCTGGCGCCGCTACTGGACAAGGACCCACCGGAATTCCCCTTCGTCGCACTGCTGATTTCGGGCGGCCATACGCTGCTGGTACAAGCTGAGAGGGCGGGCCAGTACCGGATCATCGGAGAAACCCTGGATGACGCCGCGGGAGAGGCCTTCGACAAGACTGCCTCGCTGCTCGAACTGGGATACCCGGGTGGACCGGCACTGTCCAAACTGGCCGAACGGGGCAATCCGGAACATTACCGTTTCCCGCGGCCGATGACCGACCGGCCCGGGCTGGATTTCAGTTTTAGTGGCCTGAAGACCTTTGCCCGCAACATGCTTGCCTCTACCGACAAATCGGCACGGGCGGACATTGCTCGGGCCTTTCAGGACGCGGTCGCCGACACCTTTTCCATCAAATGCCGCAGGGCAATGCGGCAGACCGGTTACAAACGACTGGTGGTGGCTGGCGGGGTCAGTGCCAACACGGGAATCCGGTCAAAACTGCAGGATATGGCGCAGAAGGAAGGCATTAGGGTCTACTACCCGAGGCTGGAATTCTGCACAGACAACGGTGCCATGATCGCCTTCGCTGGTCACCAACGCCTGCGTGAGGGACAAAAAGAAAGTCTCGCGATCAAAGTGCGGCCTCGCTGGCCTCTTGATGAAATCAGGCCAATCGGCGACTGAGGGTACCCCAGGCAATGGCTTTAAGGCACGGTTTCCCGGTTCTGTAGCCCCTCACGCCGCCAGGCCAAAGCCTCTTAGCTGCCGATCTGCCTTTCTTCGCCGGCCAGCAGCCGCTGGATGTTTGAGCGGTGGGTCATCAGAACGCCCACCGAAATGAACACCGAGGCAACCACATAAGCGGTGGACTCCAGGAACAGGTGCGCGTACAACGGGCACAGGCCGGCCGTGATGACTGACGACAGCGATGAAATGCGGTTGATTTTGGCTAGGACGACCCAAGAACCGAAGACGCTGAGGCCAAAAAAGAAATTGAAGCCGAAGAATGCCCCGCATCCGGTCGACACACCCTTCCCACCCTTGAAACCATAAAATACCGGGAAGAGGTGGCCCAGGAAGGCCGCCGCACCGGCAACGGCTACGATTTCCTCGCTCGCACCGAGGGCGATCCCCATGACCACCGGGATCGCTCCCTTTAATAGATCGGCGAACAGGGTCAGCCCGGCCGCCGTCTTGCCACCGTAACGAAGCACGTTGGTCGCACCAGGATTCCCGGAACCCTCATCACGAGGATCCGGCAGTCGCAGGCACCGACAAATTATTATTGCAGCAGAAACGGAGCCAATTAGGTATCCAACAGGGACCAACAACCACATCCACATGACAACCTCCAATGATTAGGCATTTGTATAGCCGCCAGATTTTTATATACTGCGCTCTCCCTCGGCGACACAAAACTAAGGACAGATGGACATTATATTTCTGCGGGGCTTACAGATCGAGACCATTATCGGAATTTATGACTGGGAACGGGAAACCAGACAAACGGTCATACTGGATGTGGAGATGGGATGCGATATCCGAAATGCTGGAGAAACCGACTCGATTGACCACGCGCTTGATTACAAAGCCGTGTCAAAGCACCTGATCTCGTTTGTCGCACAGAGCCAGTTTTTCCTGGTAGAAAAGCTAGCCGAAGAAATCGCATCGACCCTGCTGAACAACTTCAACGTCCCCTGGCTTCGCCTCACGCTCAACAAGAAAGGCGCGATCCGCGGTGCTAGCGACGTCGGAATTATTATCGAACGGGGAGAAAGGCCGTAGATGCCGAGCGTATACCTAAGCATTGGCAGCAATATCGAAAGAGAGGAAAACGTCCGCTCCGCGCTAAAAGCACTACAGTCACGGTTCGGGAAGCTTACTCTCTCAAGCGTCTACGAAACCGAGGCCGTGGGCTTTAACGGCCCCCCCTTCTTCAACCTGACGATCCGCTTCGAGTCGGATAAACCGATCCAGGATATTGCGAAGTCCCTACGCCAGATCGAGACCAGCCACGGCAGGACCCGCAGAACGGAAAAATTTACCGGCAGGACGCTGGACCTGGACATCCTGCTATATGGTGACTTGATCCTGAATGAAGGCAAATTTCAGATCCCGCGCAAAGACATCATGCTCTACGCGTTCGTTCTGGAACCCTTGGCGGAAATCGCACCCGACGAGGTCTATCCCATCACCGGTGAACGCTTCGCGATGATGTGGCAGAACTTCGACAAGGAAGGAATCAGTCAGCAG
>JANXGZ010000221.1 GCA_024958995.1 Methylococcales bacterium
TTGGAGATATCCCGTTGATCCGTTTTTCCACTCGTCTGCAGGACATTAGTCCGTTCCATGCAATGAATCTGCTCCGCAGGAGTAGGGAATTGGAACGATCCGGCATGGACATTGTTCACATGGAAATCGGCGAACCCGACTTTCCTGCGCCTGCTGCGGTTGTGGATGCCGGAATCCGCGCAATCGCAGACGGTAATATTAAGTACACAGTTGCCGCGGGACTGCCTGAATTGCGGGAAGGGATCGCTGGACATTACGCCGCGCGCTACGGCATCAACCTTCCGATTGAGCGCATTTTCATTACCCCGGGAGGAGCTGGCGCCCTACTGCTGGCCTTTGCGGCACTGGTGGACGATGACAACGAGGTTCTGATGGCTGACCCCTGTTATCCTTGCAACCGGAACCTGATTCGCCTGTTTGATGGACGACCGCGGCTGATCCCGGTCGGGCCAGAAAGCAACTACCAGCTGAACGCCGACCGGGTAGATGACTGCTGGGGTGAACGAACAGCGGGCGTTTTGATTGCCTCGCCATCGAACCCGACCGGAACCATGATTGACGTGGAGGAGATAAAGGCCGTGGTTGATGTGGTCGAGTCGCACGGCGGATTCGCTATTTTCGACGAAATCTACCACGGACTTCACTACGAGCGTCCAGCGGAAACTGCGTTAAATGTTTCTGATCAGGTGTTCGTGGTCAACAGTTTTTCAAAATATTTTGGGATGACTGGATGGCGGCTCGGGTGGATCGTGGTGCCCGAAGCCTTTGTAGAACCGGTTGAACGCCTTGCGCAGAACATGTTTATTTCGGCGCCATCCCATTCCCAGGCGGCAGCGCTAGCGGCTTTTGGACCGTCGAATATTCGGGAGTTGGAAACACGGCGAAGCATATTTCGCAAGCGCCGGGACTTCGTCATGGTTCAACTAGCGGAGATGGGTTTTGAGATTCAGGCGAAGCCTCAGGGCGCTTTTTATGTCTACGCCGGTTGTCGTAATTTCACCGAAGACAGCTTCGACTTTTCGCATCAGCTGTTAGAAAATCATGGAATTGCTGTTACACCGGGTAAGGATTTTGGCCTACACCGACAGGAAGCTCACGTGCGTTTTGCCTATACGACCTCAATGGAAAGACTAGAACTCGGCATGGACCGACTGCGGAAGGCGGTGAGAAAGAACTGACTGGCGTTTCGCTCTTTTTTCAGGTCCAAGTTGTGGATGAAGTGGCCTCTTCCAGTCTGCTCGGCCGTTCCTCGCGGGTTACCGGCTACCTGGACGATCTGAGCCTAGCCTCTTCCTTCATTTGATTGAGCACTCTCACGGTTCTCGAAATTAGCCCAGGGCCTTCGTAGATCAGTCCGCTGTATAGCTGAACCAGGTCTGCTCCTGCGGCGATTTTTCGAATTGCGTCCTCGGGGCGGATAATGCCTCCTGCGGCAATGATCGGTATCTGCTTGTTTAGGCGGCTGGCAAGGATTTCTACGATGGCCGTGGATTGTTCGAAAAGTGGTTGACCACTGAGGCCGCCGGTTTCGTTCGCCAGTGGCTGTCCGTTCACCTTTTCCCTCGAAATAGTGGTGTTGGTCGCGATGACCCCATCAACTTGGTGTCGGGTGAACAGGTCGGCAAGGTCCAGGACCTGATCCTGGATCAGGTCAGGGGCAATCTTCACGACCAGAGGCACATACTTGTCGTGCCGGCTTTCCAGTACCGCTTGTTCGTTCTTGAGAATCTGCAACAGGTTGTGCATTGCATCTCTTTCCTGAAGGTCGCGCAGGTTCTTCGTGTTCGGCGATGACACATTGACCGTGATGTAGTGTGCGTGCGGATAAACCTTGCGCATACACTGAATATAATCGTTTGTCGCCTGGTCGATCGGGGTATCGAGGTTTTTCCCGATGTTGATCCCCAGGATTCCACGGTAGCGGCTTTTCCTGACGCGTTCGACGAGATAATCGACACCCTTGTTGTTGAAGCCCATTCGGTTGATGATCGCGCGGGCTTCCTTGAGGCGAAACAGCCGCGGTTTGGGGTTTCCAGGCTGCGGTCGGGGGGTTATTGTACCCACCTCCAGGAAACCGAAACCAAGTTTTCCCAGTGCCTCGATGTGGTCGCCATTTTTGTCGAGTCCCGCGGCGAGTCCTACCTGATTCGGGAATGAAAGGCCCATGACTTCGGTTGCGGTGTTGGCGTCCGCCGGCTGAACCAGGTCCGGCAATCCGAGGCGGATGGCCAGGGGCAGCGATTTCAGGGTTAGGGAATGAGCGGTTTCCGGGTCAAGTCTGAACAGGAGCGGTCTGAGGAGCGGATATAGATCCATCATGGGGAAGATTCCAGGCGCTGAATGAACGCACCATTATCGCCGGATGCGGGATTCGGCGAAAGGTGCCGTTGTTCAGCCGAAGCCGAATTTGTAGGAAGCTTCTGGCCGCGGGGTCGATTCATCCAACCAGGCAAGTAATGATCCAGTTGCCGATGTCTCTGATTTCATCCATGGAAACTGAATGTTCCATATCATACGAGTGCCAGGAAACATCGTATCCGCATTGATTCAACCTGTCTCTGGCTTGTTCGCCCAGAGAAAAAGGAACAATCGGATCAGCGTGGCCATGGCCGAGGAAGATCGGCAGGCTCCCCTCGGGAATTGAACCGGGATCGGCAAGGTAGGTCGACAGGGCAACGATGCCGGCAATGCGGGACCGATAGGCGAATCCGGCCTGGGTCGCAATCAGCCCTCCCTGAGAGAACCCAATCAGAATGATTCTGTCGGCGGAAACCCCTTGGTCTATCTCGCGGTCGATCAATGCATGAACCTGATCGACCGACGATTTTATTCCAAGGTGATCGGTCTTGGCGTTAATCGATATTTCAGTAATATCGTACCAAGCCCGCATGACGTAACCCTGGTTGACCGTAACCGGCCGTTCCGGCGCATGCGGAAACACAAAGCGGGTTTGCAGGGAATCCGGTAGCCCGAGAAAGGGAACCACTGGTTCGAAATCATGGCCGCTGGCACCGAGGCCATGAAGCCAGATTACACAGGAATCAGCCTCGGAGGTTTCAGGATTGATTTCTATTGATTTTAAATGTGCAGGGTCCATTTATTAGATTTTTCGGATGGGCTATTTATCGCTAGGACTGGTCTCCCTTAGCAAGTGCACATGGGGGTACAAAAGGATAGCTGGGCCCACTATTCGCTGCGAATTTTCCAAGCGTGCAGTTTGGCAATTTCAGGCATCGGAAGGTTTCAATTGTGGGAAGATCGGGTTATGACCGCCGGTCATCCTAAGCCTTATCCGCATTTATTCAACGGTTCCTAAGCCGATTTATCGGTAATGGTCGTTTACCTGGCTTTCAATCGGCTACTGAGACCTAGTAACCAGGCCCCCTGACTATATCATCGCCTTGGCATCGGCGCAGCGACAACTGAATTGATTATCCAGTTCGTTAGCCAGGTTTTTATTGGATTACAGATGTCGAGGTGTGTCAGCCGGATTCTGCAGGCCCTGCCCGGCAGTTTGCAAAGGTGTTTTCGATCAGAGTTCGGACTTGGTTTAGGCTGTCCAGTACAGCGAGCATATTTTCGCGGATCGGGTTTGTAAATTCGCCGGCCTCGGGGACCAGGATGACCGGCATGCCGGCGTTTAGTCCGGCCTGGGCCCCGGTTTCAGAGTCCTCGAGGACAATGCATTGTTTCGTTGGTACAGCCAGTCTCTCGGCCGCAATAAGAAAGAGATCGGGAGCCGGTTTTGGGGTGATAGCCTGATCCCGAGTGATGCGAATTGGAAACTCCTCAGACAATCCGGCGTATTTCAGGCACTTGTCAGCGTAGACAGCCTGG
>JANXGZ010000329.1 GCA_024958995.1 Methylococcales bacterium
GTGCCGGGTCTGGCTAGGTAATTCAGTCCTAGTTTGGCGGAGATATGACGCAGAACCGAACTCTTGCCGACCCCTGCGGCACCGGTTACCAGAAATTTTCGTGGATGCAAGCCGCCCCGGTGTACGGTCGCGATAATGCGTTCGGCCACCTCCTGTTGGGTGCCCGCCATGGAAGACGGAATGCTAGGAGCGATTTGGTCGAACGCTGAATCGGTCGCAACAGAAGAAATTAATTGTTCGGTGCCGAGGGTCCTGTTGACCAGGCTGATTCGCGACAAGGCGAAGCGCACTAGATCGAGTCCGGGGTTATCACCATATTGACGTAGAAGTTCTGCGCAAATGAATACGATCGGCGCATCGACTCTTTTCGGTATCTTGATTGATTTATGAGTGCCGCGGATGAAAACCTGCTGGCTGCTCTCCTCGATCCTGTAGGGTACTGAAAGATCCGATTTTGCCCCTACATCCTGGACAACCGGAGCGACCTCGTTGGACTCTCTGGATTGCTTGAATTGGGCAGCATAATCATTTTCAAGTTCAAGCAACTGAGGATTTCCCCATGCCAGGGCCGGAATAATTTGGTTTTTGCCCCAGTCTCGGTTGCCCTGGCTCAGAAACCGGGCAAAAGAAAAAATAGGAGCCAGGCAAAAGTAGTAGACCTGGTAAAGCCATTTTCCTCCCCGGCTTACAACAGCGGAACCACCAAAATGGGGTACGGATATGTTTAGAACGCGGCGGGTTCGTAACCACAATGAATCGGTTTTGGTGGGGGTGTTCGGGTTGCTGCGTTCAGCCTGATGTTCGTTAGCTGCGTTAACCAGTAAAGTCTTTACCACCAGTCCGCCGGTGCTATGGGTTACAAATAAAACGTGAGGATAGCCACGAAACTCGGTTTCCAGCCAGGATTTCAGGTCATCGGCAGCCTGCGCGATACTGCAACGATGCCATGGTCGTGAGGGGTATGAGAAAGAAATGGTCGTTAGATCGAGGCCGGCATGTTCCAGTACCCATTTGGGCATTTGGCGCCAGGTTTTGCGACTGTCACCGAATAGGCCGTGGACGAAAACCAGCAAACAGCGATGATCCTGGTTCTGGCTTAATGCTTCAGGCTGACAGCGGTGTATGGAACCGTAGCGGCAAAAGGCTGTCCAGAAATTCTCGTTTTCGCTGTTGGCCATGTATTTAAGCAGGAAAGAGTCATCTTCGATGGATCAGATTCTATCTTAAACGTGGAGCATTGGTGCAGCGAGTCAGTCGCAGAGGAAGGATTTTTTTAAAGGGCAACTGATATCCCAGCATCGCCGGTCAAGATTGACACCATCGGGCATCACGCCATTTCAGTATCCCGCTTGATCTAGATTTGAAACCTGAAACTGGGTCGGTGGGACTGTGGATAAAAAAAGGCTTCACCGAAGTGAAGCCTTTAAAGGGAGGAAAACTCAACGTTTGGAGGTGAGTTAGTTACTTCTGAGGGGCCCCTAGCATTCCGTGCCGGAGCCTTGAGCGCTATTCTTTAGTTCCAGCGCTGCACTTGCGCTTTCCACGAACCGTCACTTTGCCGAACCAGTACATTGGTCACTTTCCCGTCGTAACTGTGTACAGCCGAGCCATATGGCGTAGAGTTCAGACCGTTACGGGCCGACCATTTCGCGGCAAGAACGATCTTGTTGCTGGATTTCTGGATTCCTTCAATGTCGAAAGAATAGTCACCGCTTTGGGTATCGAAAACCAGCTTCCAGAATGACCGAATCGAATTACGGGTTTGCGAAACCTGACCGTTGGACTGGAGTACCATCGCCTTGTCTGTGTACAGAGCCATGACCTGTTCGACATCACGTTGTTTCAGGGCCTGGTTCCACTGGTCAATGTTTGATCCCGCGATGGAAGCCAACGAATCAGCGGTTGCCGGCGGAGTTCCACCCAGCGCCAGAAGACCCAACAATAGAAGGTTAAAAAATTTGTTTTCCATAAGAAAACTCCGAAAAATTTATGTTGGGCGCAGTATAGGTAAGCTCTTTTGTGTTGACAATACTCATATAATGAAAATACTATTTCCTAAAAGGAAACAAAGGCGAGTATGGACAAGATTACGGGGATGACGATCTTTACCCGGGTTGCAAAATTGGGAAGCTTCACAGCCGCGGCAGATGAACTGTCGATGTCAAGGGCAATGGTCTCCAAGCACATCATGAGCCTTGAAAACCGCCTTGGAATACGTCTGTTGAACCGCACCACACGTCGTCTCAGCCTGACCGAGGTTGGCCGGGCTTATCTCGAACGGTGTCTGGTGATTCTTGAAGAAATCGAGGAAACAGAAGCATCCGTGACCCAGTTGCAATCGGAACCAAAGGGTATCCTGCGCATTTCCGCACCGCCTTTTTTTGGCTCAAAGCAACTGGTGCCCGCGATTATTGAATACGGTCGCCAGTTTCCCGACGTGCAGTTTGAACTCATTCTCCACGGTGGCCTGGTCGACATGATCGAGGAAAACATTGACTTAGCCATTCGGTTGGACGACCTTCGTGACTCCAGCCTTGTCGCCCGTAACGTGGGCTTGTCCAAGCTGATCCTGTGCGGTTCACCCGACTATTTCCGAAAAAACGGAGTGCCTTCCGATCCAGAAGAGCTCAACCAGCATAACTGCCTAGTCAGTACAACGCTGCCGCCAGGCGCCATCTGGAGTTTCCGGGACGGGGAAACAGAAAAGAAAATCCGAGTCGAAGGTTCGTTACAATCCAATATTGCGGGCGCGATTCGATCCGCGGTGATTGGGGGAATGGGCTTGGCTATCCTGCCTTCCTATATGGTCGGTGAAGAACTCCGTAAAGGCCTTCTGCAGCAAGCTCTTACCGAACAATTATTGGCATCGGTCGCAATTCAGGCAGTGTACCCGCACCGTAAGTTCCTGTCGGCAAAAGTTAGCACCTTCGTCAATTTTCTTGCCCGAAGGCTGGCACCACAGCCATCCTGGGACCCTTGGCTAAACAAAGCCTGAACTATTGCCAGGATGTTGCTGCCGGTGATCACAGTGAATCCGAAACCGAACGGCGACAAAGTCCATTGTGGTCATGACGGATCAACGGTATATCCTTTATACTAGCCCTCCTTCATTACTGACCCGATTAGACTAATTTTCTGATGAAAAGCCGATTTATCTCGCTAGTGCTCATGGCCCTTTGCTCATCGGTAGCCTTGGCAAACTGTTACGACAAGAAAGCCTCCCCGGATTCGAATTACCAGCGCTGCAGCCAGGAAGCGCTGAAGGGTGATTCCATCGCCCAATATTACATGGCACAGATGTATCGAAAGGGCGACGGAGTGGCTAAAGACGAGAAGGAGGCATTGAGATGGTATCGCAAGGCTGCGGCACAGAAAAACCGCCTGGCACAGTACAACCTTGGATGGATGTACGACACCGGCGAGGGTGTTGAGGCCAATCCGGAAGAGGCCATTGACTGGTACGGCGAAGCTGCAAAGCAGGGTGACCAGTATGCTCCGTACAATATCGGGTTTCTCTATTACACCGGGACCGGTGTAACAGTGGATTTCGCCAAAGCTCAGTTCTGGTTCCTGGTTGCGCGCCTGAACGGCAATCCAAAAGTCGACAGATGGCTCAAGAAGAATATCGCAAGAATGTCGGATGAGCAGAAAAACCAGGCAATCGCTTTATTCGAGGTATGGAAAGCAGAACATCCGCCCGTCGAACTCAGCGAATCGGCTCCATAGGGCCGAACGGTCCATTCGATTCGCAGCCGTGAAAGGCGTTCAGTCCTGCCTTTTCCCGTGTTCGGCAATCACGGTTGTATAGATGCCGCCGCGCACGTTGAAATCAGCGGAAACTTTCATGTACTTGGGCGAACAGGCTGCGACCATGTCGTCTAGGATCCGGTTGGTGACGGCTTCGTGGAACGCACCCTGGTCGCGAAAGGACCACATGTAGAGCTTGATCGATTTCAGCTCAACGCAGAGAATATACGGTCTGTACTCGATGGAAACGGTGGCGAAATCGGGCTGTCCGGTAACCGGACACAAGCAGGTAAATTCAGGAACCTGGATGCGGATTGTATAATCCCGGCCAGGCTTCGGATTTTCAAAGGTTTCGAGGTTCAAAGACGGTTCTATCGACATGACTGCAGGGATGACAATGGTAAGATGGAAACTAGGCCTTGTATGAGCGATAGTTCCGTTCCTTTCTTTTCCGCAATCAGTCCGATCATCTACGCTTTCCAGTGCGACTGACAACAATCAAGCTTTCCGGCTTCAAGTCCTTCGTTGACCCTGTATCGATTCCGGTCAACGACAACTTGGTTGGCATCGTAGGACCAAACGGATGCGGCAAATCGAATATTATAGACGCGGTTCGCTGGGTGATGGGGGAAAGTTCTGCCAAGCATTTGCGCGGCGGCACCATGGCCGATGTCATCTTCAACGGTTCATCGTCCCGCAAACCCATCGGGTTGGCGTCTGTCGAGCTCATCTTTGATAACAGTAGGGCAGTGCAGGGCGGTATGTATTCCGGCTACAGCAGCATCGCCATCAGACGCCAAGTTTCCCGCGATGGCCTCTCGGTTTACATGCTGAACGGGGCCAAGTGCCGGCGCAAGGACATCAAAGATATTTTTCTTGGTACCGGACTCGGTTCTCGAAGCTACGCCATTATTGAACAAGGAACCATCTCGCGACTGGTCGATGCGAAACCGGAAGACCTACGGATCGTGATCGAGGAGGCTGCAGGAATCTCGAAGTACAAGGACCGGCGACATGACACCGAAATCCGCATCCGACATACCCGGGAGAATCTCGAGCGACTAGCTGACCTACGCGAGGAAATCGAAAAGCAGCTTCATCACCTGAAGCGGCAAGCCACTAAGGCGGCTACATTCAAGCAACTGAAGGCACAGGAACGGCAGTACCGGACTGAATTGCTTGCCATTCGCTGGGATGCCTTCGATCAACAGGTGTCACGTTACGACGACCTCATTCGGGCAGAAAAACAGAATCTTGATAATGCACTGAACGAACAATCTGCGCTGGACAGAAAAATTGCCAGCTACCGGAAAAAGCAGGTCGAGCACCAACAGTCGGTGAACACGATCCAGGCCGAACTCTATGCGGCGGGCGGGGATCTCGGCCGAGTCGAGGAATCCATCCGGTCGTGCAACAGGAACCGTGAAGACATCGAAGCAGAACTCAGTCGCCTGCGTTCAGACAACCAGCGGGCCTTGAATGAACTCGAGCACGACAAACAACAGCTGGAACAGGTCAGGCAAAGTATCGGCTTTTCAATCGAAAGCACGGCACAGGCGCAGGCACTGGAAAGGATAGCGATAAGGTTGCGGGACCAAGCCGAGCAGCTCAGTCGCAAACATCAGGAACAGATCGAAAGGGTCAAAACCTGCCTGGCAGTGGAGTCCGAAAGGGTAAGAACGGAACAGGATCAGGCCACACGAATGACCGGCCACAATCGTACACTGACTAGTCGGAAAGAACGTCTTCTGGAAGAAATGGACGAACTGCGTCAAGTCAATCTGTTTGATGAAATCA
>JANXGZ010000102.1 GCA_024958995.1 Methylococcales bacterium
CCTGGCCCTGGCTCTGGGTCGGCAGGTGTTGATGTTGGCGAGCCCTGATCATCTGGACGGGGTTTGCGATCTTTTTCCGGAGGGCCGGTTCCTGCCGCTGGAGACCGATCCTGCCGATATCGTGTCGGTACTGGAGGATTCGTGAAGGTTCTTGTCGTCAAGACATCATCGATGGGCGACCTCGTTCACACCCTTCCGGCACTGGTGGATGCGAGCAAATACTACCCGGAAATTCGCTTTGACTGGGTTTCGGAACAGGCTTTCGTCGAAATTCCGTCTTGGCATCCGGCGGTCGACAAAGTCATCCCAATCCATCTAAGGGGCTGGAAACGGCATCCATTTTGTCGACAGACCCGGCAGGAAATAAGCCGTTCACTGGGCCAGCTAAGCGACCTTCATTACGATCAGGTGATCGATGCTCAGGGGTTGGTCAAAAGCGCGATCGTTACCCTCCTGTCATCGGGAACCCGTAATGGAATGACCTGGTCCTCGTGCAGGGAAGGGCTTGCTTCACTGGCCTACCAGCGGAAATTTGAAATTGCCAAGGGACGCCACGCAATCGAACGGGCTCGTGACCTTTTTGCGGCGGTTCTTGGCTACCGCTACGATTCGGCATGCTTGGATTACGGGCTGGTTCGGGAAACATTCGCTGTCCCAGGCCGACAACCTGCCTATCTGGTGTTTCTGCACGGGACGAGTGCCGAGAAAAAATTATGGCAGGAGACTGAATGGGTCCGCCTTGCGGACAAAGCAGAACGCCACGGCTACCGGGTACTTCTTCCCTGGGGAAATCATTCGGAGCAAGCGCGGGCCCAGCGGATTGCTTCCGCGTCCGAGAATATTCAGGTACTTCCGGCGATGAACCTGAAAGATATGGCGGGTATTCTGGCCGCTGCCAGCGGCGTTGTCGGCCTTGACTCCGGTTTATCCCACCTTGCAGCTGCCCTGGGTCTGCCCGTGGTCACCTTGTACACGGCTACATCTCCGGGGCTTACCGGTGCTTGTGGGTCTAATCAGGTCTGTCTTTCCCGCCTTGACCTGCCGAATCAGGGCGAACCGGCTGCGGGTCACATGCTACTGAAAAAGTTGAAGACACTGGATTCCGGCTCGGTCTGGAGCATTCTGGAAGACCAGATGGCAGGGGTTGGTCTGTGCAACCGTTGATTTGTTTACTGTCGAGGTGGCGGGCAAAATCTCCGTGGCGTTTTGCCCTACCCTCGTGCAGCCATTCCTGGCGGGTGCATTGCCCAAGCCAGTCGGAGGTCAGTGACCGGGTTTCAACCCTGCATATCGAATCAGGAAACGAGCATTTTGACCGAATTTATGTGATACTGCCGCGTTTTGGAATTGGGTGGCGGTTCGTAGATTTGGTTTCGGGTCGCAGGTGAATAATGAATGCCCCGGTCCGGTCGATGAGCATCGGGGGCGTTGCAGTCACGTTGACCGAAAAGCCCTGTACCGCATTATAAAAAGCGAGAACCAGAGGTAAGATTATGTGTTGGAGTGGGGAAGCATCTGCAACGTTGGCTGTGGTGGGGTTTAGTACAGCCTATTATGTTGCAAAAAGGGGGGAGTCCAGCGAGCTCTGGGTGCCACTGAGTTATTTCGCATTGATGGAACTGCTACAGGCAGTAACCTACGTTTATATCGATCAGTGTGATACACCTCAGAATCAGTTATTGACGTTCTTCGGGTACATACACATTGTGTTTCAACCCTTCTTTGTCAATATGGTGGCCATGTATTTCATTCCGGTGGCAGTCAAGGAGAGAGTCCGGCTGCCTGTTTATATACTGTGTGCCGTCGGTGCACTGGTCATGCTGATCAAGATGTACCCATTTGGCTGGGCTGGGCTTTGCGACATTGGTTCGGAAGTATTTTGTGGCCCCGCTTTCTGCTCGGTGTCCGGCGACTGGCACATTGCATGGATGGCTCCGCTGAACGGACTTTATTCAGCCCCGATGGATTACGGAGTCTATCTTCCCACCTATGGCCTGCAGAGTCTGACTTATGTTTTGGTCGGCTTTATTATGCCGGTACTCTACGGTTCATGGCGGTTTGCGGGATTCCATTTCCTGATTGGGCCTTTGGTCTCCGAGTTGACGACTTCGGACCCCAATGAATATGCCGCAGTATGGTGCCTGTTTTCAATCGCACTCTGCATGTCGGTGATTAAGACTCCGATACGTCACTACCTGCATGAAAAAAACTGGATTTTCTACAAGAGGGCGTATGCAGCCGCTGAACGTGAAGCTGCCGAAGGTGAAATGGCCGCAGAGGGCGAAGGTAGCGGAAGGTGAAATCACTGCCGAAAGCGAGGCCCAGAAGGAGAACTGCATTTGTGAAAGTACATGAATCCGGTGGCGATTCAATGCACACCTGAAGCGGGTTTAGCCGGCGCAGACGACAGTCAGCCGGCTAGTCTGTATTAAACGTGTCGGCTTGATTCGAGCTAATAGGGCGCGATCCAAAACCCCGGCGTTGCATCGGCTGAACCGGGGTTTTTCATGCGCGCAACAAAAAAGGACGCCAGTTTTTTGTCAGGATTGCGGAAACGGTTAAGGCGCAATGTTATCCCGCCGTCGAACAGCTCTGTTCGGCGAAGGTGTTTGACATCAGTGCTTTACTGAACTGTTCCGGGGATTCGAGACACTTGTAGACCAAGCCGGTGATGCTGGCTAGAACCTGCAGATTATCTTGGTGAAGCTGTGACCAGTAATTGCTCTGGGGATCCAGTTCTCTGGGCATCGCGTTTTCTATCCCTTCCAGCCTGATCTTGTATTCTTCAACTTCGGCATTTTTCCAGTACCCCGTGTGCTGGTTGTTCTCGTCCAGCTATTTGGAATAGATGAGGGGGCCAGGTCGCCGGCACCGAAAATAAAGCCACTGATCATTCCGTAGTACCGGTTCAGTGGCGGCCGGTGAAGCTCTTTCACATTTTGTTCGCCATCGGTGATGACGACCAAGTAGGTAGAAACCGCCAGTCTTTTTGTTGCTAGGATACTTCCGTACAGGCCTCGTTCCACATTGCTATCGGGCTCCCAGGCCATGCGCCAGTCGATGTGTGCGACCGAGTCATCCAGGACCGTGAAGTGTTCGCAGACTTCGTTTCTACAGACTCATGGACCCGGAAACCGGGAAAAGCCGCTTGCTGGTACTGCGGCCCGGATTTCCGGTTTGCTCACGGCCCCTCTAAAGTTCATTGATGTCGACAGGTCTGCAACAACGAAAACCGGGATGGAACTCCGTTGCCGGAAGATGCGAACGGCGAATCACCCGAAGGGACCATGCAGGCTGGCATGTATATCCAGGTTTCTCGGGTGAGGGTGGGAAATTGGGGGGCATGCCCATGGAATTCGAATCCGCCCCCGGGCTGAGTGCTGTAATGGTGCCCGGGCGTTGCGCCATGGGTACGCCAGGATACCCAATAGTGAAATTCAACCGGTTCCAAAGAGGTTGGCGGTTTGTTGTCGGAAACATCGGAGCGGGGGGGTAAGGCCATTCTTTGTCAACCATGAACATTGATCATACCTGTGCCTGGGTGGTTGGCTTTCCACCCGGGTTGTGTCATTGACTTGTTGTGTTGATCCTAACAGATCCGTCATCAGTCTCATTGCTCCCGGGGTTGGTATGATCGGGTGGTGATGAACCCATATGACTCGCGGACCATACTCTTGAATGTGCCTGGTCAATCCAGCATAATGATCAGCCCGTACCAATCTGCACGGGTTCAGTCTAGTCTGAAATTCATTCGATTTATGGTGAGTCGTGTCGGTCCCCCCGCAACGATACGTTGTGAAACCCGTCAGGCCCGGAAGGGAGCAGCGGTAGCAGCGGATTCGTGTGCCGGGGTGAGGCTGGCACGGCCTGCCTCCCGATTCAACACCCTGATTGGAAAAGGCCTTTTGCCACCCATTTGCATCAAATGACTTACCAAGTGCTTGCTAGGAAGTGGCGGCCGCGGCGATTCAGTGATGTCGTCGGGCAAGGTCATGTCATCAGGACTTTGACCAACGCAATTGAACATGACCGAATGCATCATGCGTACCTTTTTACCGGTACGCGAGGTGTTGGGAAAACCAGCATTGCAAGGATCCTGGCCAAGGCGCTGAACTGTGAAGCGTTGAACGGATCCGATCCCTGCTGTGAATGTTCCGTTTGCCTCGATGTCGATGCCGGCAGGTTTGTTGACCTGATCGAAGTGGATGCGGCATCCAGAACCAGAGTAGAAGATACCCGTGATCTGCTCGACAATGTGCAGTATGCTCCGGTGCGGGGAGGCTTCAAGATCTACCTGATCGATGAGGTTCACATGTTGTCGGGGCACAGTTTCAATGCCTTGCTCAAGACTTTGGAAGAGCCACCGCCTCATGTGAAGTTTCTGCTGGCGACCACCGACCCGCAGAAAATCCCGGTCACTGTTCTTTCCAGGTGTCTGCAGTTACACCTGAAACGTCTGCTCCCGCAACAGATCCGCATGCAGATGGAGAAGGTCCTTGCTGCCGAGAATCTTCCCTGCGATGAAAAGGCGCTTTTGGCGCTGGCACGCTGTGCAGACGGTAGCATGCGGGATGGTCTGAGTCTCCTTGACCAGGCCATTGTTCAGGGTTCTGGACGGGTGGAAACGGACCTGGTGTTGTCGATGCTTGGCATCGTGGCAGAACCGCCTCTTGTCGATCTGCTGGTAAAGCTTGCGGATGGTGAGGCTAAGGGCGTTTTGGATTGCGTGGACCGGCTGGCCGATTTGACCCAGGAATTTGCGGAAGTCCTGCAGCAACTGCTTGGCCTGATTCACCAGGTCGCACTGGTGCAGGTTGTGCCTGAAAGTATTCCGCTCGAAGAATTCAGCGATGGCCTGGCCGCGCTGGTGCAACGAATTCCGGCCGCCGATCTGCAGCTCTATTACCAGATTGGCCTGCTTGGGCAACGTGATCTTGAACTGGCACCGGATTCGCGCAGCGGCTTTGAAATGACATTATTACGCATGATTGCGTTCAGACCAGCCCAGCTTTCGACAGGAGGCCAGTCGTCCCCGCGGGCTGAGGTCGAATCTGCAGCTCCAGAGCCGGACAAGGATGCCGGGAAGCAGCCGGGAAAGGTGGTTGACGGAGAATCCATCGGAAAGCAGGCGGCTGTCAGCCAGATCATGGAGACCTCGACAGACTGGCGCAATACCATTGAAGCAATGGACCTTAGGGGAATGGCAAAGGAACTGGCCCGCAACAGTGTGTTTCAGGGGGCGGCGGATTCCCGCTTCACCCTAGCCCTGAATCCCGGCCATGAACAGTTGCGCAGCAAGTCTGCCGAGGAGCGTCTAGAAAAGGCTCTTCAGCAGCATTTCCAGCAGCCATGGAGCCTCGTGATCGAAATGGGCAACGCGGGCATACCGACCCCTGCTGCCATCCTGGAGTCTGAAAGCAATGACCGCCAGGCCGCAGCAGAAAAAGCCATTGAACAGGACGCCAACGTCCGTGCCTTAAAGGAGGCCTTTGAAGGTGAGGTTATTCCTGGTTCCACCGTACCACTCGACAAGCAATGACCGGTGTGTTGGTCAGATGCCCCTTGTTGCGCTTGAACCTTCTCATGAACCGGAGAGCCGGTTCGGCCTATGCAAGCCTTGAATTTCGGCAAGCGGTTTTGTGTCAGGAGGTTTTGATGGTAACTGTCGGTTCGGTTCGGAAATCATTCAGCAGTTTTGCAGATCAACTTCAGTAAATTCTATTCGGAGAAATACAATGAAAAACCCTCTGGGAGCCATGATGCAGCAAGCGCAGAAAATGCAGGAAGAATTTCAGAAAGCGCAGGAGGAGCTTGCCAAAATGGAAGTGAATGGCGAAGCAGGCGGGGGACTGGTCAAGGTCGTCATGACCGGAAAACGGGAAGTCCGCAAGATCGAGATCGACGACAGCCTGGTCAATGATGACCGCGATATGCTTGAAGATCTGGTCGCAGCTGCCATCAATGATGGCGTGCGAAGAGTGGACAAGATGAAGAAGGAAAAAATGGCCGGTTTGACGGCAGGTCTCCAAATGCCCGGCGGTTTCAAAATGCCGTTCTGATTGCCATGCGCGAGTTCGGTCTTCTGGGACAACTCATGCAAGGACTTCGCTGCCTTCCTGGCGTCGGGCCGAAGACAGCCCAGCGCATGGCATTTCACCTGTTGCAGAGAGACAGGCACGGCGCGATGAACCTCGCCGAGACACTGGTTGAGGCCGTCCAGAGGATCGGTCATTGCCAGCATTGCCGTACTCTGACCGAAGACGAGCTTTGTTCGATCTGCAGCGACTCGGCGCGCGACCAGTCAGTTCTTTGTGTTGTGGAAAGCCCGGCAGATGTGATGGTCATTGACCAGGCTACCGTGTTCCGCGGTGTTTTTTTTGTTCTCCATGGGCATCTGTCACCCCTGGACGGCATTGGTCCCGAAGAACTGGGCATGCAGCAATTGCAGGGATTACTCAAATCGGGAGAGCTGAATGAACTGATTTTGGCCACCAATGCGACAGTAGAAGGCGAAGCGACCGCGCTGTTTGTCAGCGAAATGGCTCAGAGTCATGGAGTCAGGGTGACCCGAATCGCACACGGTGTGCCGCTTGGCGGAGAACTGGAATACGTGGATAGTGGTACGCTGCTTCATGCGTTCAGTGGCCGGAAGGAATTCTGAGTAGAGCCTGGTTAGAACAGCGGACTGATTGCTGTCATTTCGGACCACTGACCTTAACAAACGTTATCCGAAACGGGAGGGTGGATTGTGACTGAATGTCTATTCTGCAAGATGGTGTCGGGAGACATCGTGCCTGATGTCGTTTTCGAGAACGAAAAGGTCCTAGCGTTCAGGGATATCAATCCCCAGGCTCCGGTTCATGTTCTGGTGATCCCTAGGCAGCACGTCGAGACCATTGACGAACTGGACGATTCGAATCTAGCCGGAGAACTGTTGCTTGGGGCTTGCAGTGTTGCCCGCGAACTGGGCTTGTCAAAAGGTTACCGAGTGGCGATCAATTGCAAGGCCGAAGGCGGACAGGAAGTCTATCACGTGCATCTTCATGTGCTTGGCGGCCGACAGATGACCTGGCCGCCCGGCTAAAGCCTGGGATTTTTCAGGATCCCCGGGGGGGGCAGCCGGATTTCCCCGGCAGTTTTTCACGTAATTTCAGAAAGCGTTTGTATCGCGCGCGGTCGATGTCGCCGTTTTCGACCCCAAGCCTGACAGCACAGCCCTTGTCTGCAAGATGCCGACAGTCGTTGAAGCGGCAATGGGGCAGAAGCGGACCGAATTCCCGGTAGCCCGCGGCGAGGTGGCTTTCGCTGATGTCGGCAAGCCCGAAAACAGCAACGCCGGGGCTATCGATGAGATCCCCGCCTCCGGGCAGATGAAACAGGGTTGCCGTGGTCGTGGTATGTTTCCCGTGCAGACTACCCTGCGACAATTCGGCAGTGCGCTGTTGCCTGTTCGGGATCAATGCATTGGTTAACGAAGACTTCCCAACCCCGGACTGGCCCGCGAGTATACTGGTGTGTCCGCGTAACTTGCTTTCCAGTTGATCCAGCCCTATTCCAGAGGCCGCACTGGTTCTGATGACTGGGTAGCCGATACGTTGGTAAATGGCAAGTTCCTGCTCAAGGGAATCTAAATCCGCGGTTAGGTCGACCTTGTTGAAAATAAGAAAAGCGCTGATGCCCCGGTTTTCACAGATCACCAGATACTGATCCAGTAAAAGCAGATCACAACGCGGTTCGGTGGAAAACACGACCAGGATCTGGTCGAGGTTTGCGGCAACCGGCCGGGTTTTTTGCCTCCGTGCGGGCCTCGTCAGGACCGATTTTCTTTCGAGTATCTTGACAACACGGCCCAGTCCGCCTTGTGTCGGTTCCCACAGTACGCGGTCCCCGACCGCGGCTATGGGCAGGTTTCTGAGTGTCTGACACAGGATGACGTTGCCTTCGACGGTTTCGACGGCGAGGCCTTTGCCAAGATGGCAAACAACAAGACCGTTCTGCAGTTCGGGTCGCTTGGCGTCAGCCAGGGCATTGCCGACTTTCGCTTTGGTGGGTGAAGGGCTAATTGCGCTGTATGGGTGTGATGGCCGACAATGAAATTCCTGAACCGATCAGGTGGAGGAAACCCCGATCCCTTTCTGTGAAAGGTTGGCGATGCGAACCGAGGCAGGAGGATGACTGTAATGAAATGCAGTGTAAAGCGGATCGGGTGTCAGCGTTGCCGCGTTATCCCGGTAAAGCTTGATCAATGCGCTGATCAATGCCGATGACTTGGCGAACATTGATGCAAAGTCGTCCGCTTCGAATTCGTGCTTACGTTTGAAATAGGCGGTAATGGGCTGCATGAACACCGTGAAGACCGGGGAAACGAGTACGAAAAGAATCAGGGCGCCGGCATCGGACGGTGTGGTTACCCCTAGACCGCTGTAAAACCAGTCTTGCTGCGCGATCCATCCCAGCAATGCCAGGCCGATCAGGCTCATCAGGGAACTTGATACCATCATCTTGATCACGTGTTTGCGCTTGAAGTGTCCGAGTTCGTGCGCCAGGACCGCCTCGACTTCTTCCGGTTCTAATGTCTCAAGGAGCGTGTCGAAGAACACGATCCGCTTGTTGCTTCCAAAGCCGGTAAAGTAGGCGTTTCCATGACCGGAGCGGCGGGATCCGTCCATGACGAAAATTCCCTTGCTGCTGAATCCGCAGCGGTCCAGTAGGGCTTCGATCCTGGTTTTCAGTTCCTGGTTGTCGAGCAAGGTGAACTTGTTGAACAGGGGGGCGATGAAGGTCGGGTATGCCCAGGTCAGAAACAGGGAAAACGCCATCAAGATCAACCAGGCAAGCAGCCACCACAGTGTCCCTACATCAGCCATTACCCAGAGGATGATCATGATCAATGGTGTGCCGAGGGCAACGATCAGGCAGAGTTCAAGTGCTTGGTCGATCATGAACTGTTTCGGTGTCGAGCGGTTGAAACCGAATTTTTCTTCAACCGTGAATGTTTGGTAAATCGAAAGCGGTAGTTCGACCACGTGTGATACCAGGAAAATACTCATCATGAGTCCGGTGCCGCTGGCAATCGGCGACAATCCGAATTCTGCCCACACACCGGCAAACATGCTGATGCCTCCACCCACGGTGAAATACATCAGGAGTGCGATGTCGAGAATACTGCTGAACTTTGTCAGTCTGTTTTTCTCGATCGTGTAGTCGGCGGCTTTCTGATGCGCGTCCAGAGTAATGGAGCCCTCGAATTCATCCGGAACGGCATCCCGGTGGTTCAGGACGTGAGCGACCTGGCGTCGGGTAAGCCAGAACTCGATAGCGTGGGCGGCGATCAAGGTAGCGACAAAGATGTAGGTAAAGGTATTCATGGTTCGATGGATGCGAGTTCTGGTTAGCAGTTTAAAGGTTAGCGTCTGATACAATAACTGGCAAGTTCAATTATATACGGAATGACGATGGCGAATGATCCTCTCAACCTGATCTGGATCGACCTTGAAATGACAGGGCTGGATACCGACAACGACTGCATTATCGAGATTGCCACCATCGTTACGAGTCCGCAACTGGAGATCCTGGCCGAGGGTCCGGTTCTGGCGATCCACCAGGATGAAACAGTGCTTGGGCGGATGGATGAATGGAATCAGAAGCACCACTCCGGTTCAGGTCTGGTCGAACGTGTGCGGGCAAGTCGTGTTACGGAACCCGATGCCGAGCGGCAGACGCTCGAATTTCTCCAGAAATGGATTCCGGCTAACCAATCACCAATGTGTGGCAACAGTATCTGCCAGGACCGGCGCTTTCTCCACCGGTGCATGCCGGAACTGGAAAAATACTTTCACTACAGGAATCTTGACGTTTCGACGGTCAAGGAACTTGCAATCCGATGGGCACCGAATGTTAGTTCGGGATTCAAAAAGAAAACGCTTCATCGAGCCCTGGAAGATATCCGCGAATCGATTGAAGAATTGGCCTATTTCCGTAAATACTTCTTTGTGACCTGATCCGGGTTCCTGCTGTTTCAATGCCGCGAGATCTCAGGAAGGGTTCCGGTTTTCCCCATCCCGCCAGGAGTTGAATTTGAACAAGATCAGAACGATAATTTCTGTTGCAGCCATGGCTCTGACCCTGATGGCAACAGTGCTGGCCGATGCTCATGCAGAGAGCTCTGCCAAGGCCGAACAGCTGGTCGTTTCTGCAGAACTTGCCCTGCAGCATTTCCTTGGTGATCCTGAAATGGAGAATCTAAGGGCTCTGGCAAAGAAGGCAAGGGCCGTGTTCATTGCGCCGGAAGTCTGGGAGTTTGGGATTGGTATCGGTGGTTCCACGGGTGACGGGATCCTGCTTGTTCGGGACAAGTTGTCGGGCAAGTGGCTTGGCCCTGCGTTTTACACGTTGGATTCGGGAAGCCTCGGAATCCAGTTCGGAGTTCAGGTATCCGAGGTCGTCTATCTGGTCATGGACCAGGACAGTCTCTACTCCTTGTTTCTCTCGAGTTTCAACCTTGG
>JANXGZ010000087.1 GCA_024958995.1 Methylococcales bacterium
AGAAACTTTTTACTCTTCCCGACGATACCCTGGTATTTCCTGCGCATGATTACCGGGGCAATACCCAGTCAACGATCGGCTATGAAAAACGGAACAACCCACGTTTGGCCGGCAAGACCCTGGGCCAGTACATCGCGATCATGAACAACCTCGGGTTGCCCCTGCCTGAACAAATCCAGGAAGTGCTGCAGGTCAATGCTACTGACGTCGATGATAATGAAATCAATTATCCATCGATTGCCGAACTCAACATGGTGTTCCAGATGAATGCGGAAAGCGTACTGGATGAGACTGGCGCTGACAGTTCCACCCTGGTGATCGATGTCCGGCAGGACCAGGAATTCAACGGGGAACTGGGACATATCGCCGGGGCTGCCCTCATTCCACTTAACCGCCTGGCGGCGAAGACCAATGAGTTTGAAGGCGACAGGGACCGGAAAATCATCACTGTTTGCAGGGCCGGGGTTCGCAGCACAACGGCGGCGGCTATATTAACCGCCCTCAATTTCACCGATGTCCACAATCTGAAGGGAGGAATGATCGAATGGACAAGGAAGGGGTTTGCCGTGGAAAGAAAGAGCTGAAAACGCTCTATCTGACATGTTTCCCCAAAATTGCCTGAAACGGTGGCCTTATTCTGTCAGATGAATCTGGCCGTTCAGGCGAAGGCCAGTTTCAGTTTTTTCATCGCGTTGTTTTCGATTTGACGAATGCGCTCGGCGGATACGCCGTAACGCTCAGCCAATTCGTGCAGGGTCGATTTTTCTTCGGTCAGCCATCTGCTGGCCAGGATATCGCGGCTTCTGTCATCGAGTTTTTTTAGCGCAGTCTGTAGAAGTTTCTGTTCATGCTTGTCCGAATCGAACCTTTCTATTATGGCGGCAGGATCGGTATTTGCGGATGACAGGTAGGTTGACGGAGAACAGCTACGGGGCTCGTCTTGACTACCGCTTACCGGCCCGTCGAATGCCATATCATGGCTGTCCAACCGGTTTTCCATCTCGTAAACGGTTTCCAATTTGACGCCGAGGTCGTTTGCCACGGTCTGTGCTTCACTTGCGTTGAGCCAGCCAAGGCGCCGCTTTGATTTCCTCAGGTTGAAGAACAGCTTGCGCTGCGCCTTGGTAGTCGCAACCTTGACGATGCGCCAGTTCCTAATCACGAACTCGTGGATTTCTGCTCGGATCCAGTGGACGGCGAACGAAACCAGCCGGACGCCGACACTGGGATCGAAGCGTTTTACGGCCTTCATCAGCCCGATATTGCCTTCCTGAACCAGGTCCGGCAGCGCCAGGCCATATCCGTTGTAACCGCGCGCAATGTGCACAACAAAACGAAGGTTGGCCATGACCAGTTGCCGTGCGGCGTCCAGTTCGCCTTTCTCGCGAAAGCGGGCCGCAAGCTCGCGCTCTTCTTCAGCTGTGAGCCTTGGAATTTGCTTAACACCGGCCAGGTAGCTTTCGAACGACCCGGTCGACAGGCTGGGTGCCAGTGTCCATACGTCATTCATGCTTTAGAGACTCTGTGTGGTTTTCCATGGGGAGTAATGTTAGCACTCGATGGACTAGAGTGCTAATAATTTGAATAGTTTCCCGATTCTTGCCAGACAAGATTCGAGAGGTCCGCGGTCGGGCTCTGGGTGAGTCGAGGAGGGTCGGCTCAACTTTCGTGCTTAAATTTGTTCTTTCCATCCAGAACCAACAGGGGCCCGATGACAAGTCGATCTTGACTCTCGGTACGGCAATGCAGGGCAAATTTCTGCCCCTTACACTGGGAGTTGAGGATCTGGAAGTCAGGTGTGGAGATGGAGCCTTTGAGTTCCCTCGATATTGTAAAAAGATTCTGTCCCGTAGGCCTAGTCGACGTTGCAGGATAGGCCCTTGAGTCCCTTGTTGACACCAACGTAGAATGAGCCACGATCCAGAAGGTATCGCGGATGTGCCTCGATACGATGCCTTTGCCGCGGGTCAATACCATTCTTTCTCTTTAGTTCATCACTAGTTGTTTGAAACAGGCGACAGTGTCGTTGATACGGGAAATAGAGCTTGCCACGCAAATGAGGGTCAAGGTTGAAAGCGTTACTGCCTATGTGTACAAGCTTCTAAAGCGAGATTCCGACATTGTTCGGCCACCTTTTTGTGTAGCAGTAATCGGATTACAGACCAAAACAAGAGGGTCTTTTACCTTGTTGAGTAACAAAATGAATTGTCGGTTCGATGTGGCCCAGCTACCGGTGGCTAAAGAATTCTATACGAACTTTTACCTTGTGGTTGTTCAAGAACTGGGCGGAGAGTCAGTAGCGTTGCCGGGTTTCTAGCCAGGGAATCTATTGATTATCGATGGTGGCTGGACAGCGTTCTGGCGAGTATCCGATAATGAGCCACCGCATCTAGTCTGTGAACATGCGCAAGAAGCAGGGAGGGTGGGTAGAGGGGTCT
>JANXGZ010000258.1 GCA_024958995.1 Methylococcales bacterium
CGCACGAGCGGCCGGTTAAACAACCAACCATTCAGAATGTAGTGATTGTACTCCTCCCACATGGTATGGCCGGTCTGCACCCGCGGCAAAGCGAATTTGCGCGCCGCGATGATCGCGCTAATACAGAGGTTGAATTCGGTATGCGAATGAAGCAGTTCGATCTTAGCATCGCGAATCACCCGGTTGACCCGGGCCTGGTTGACCAGCCCGCAGCTCAATTCGGTACCGAGGCCAATCGGAATGGATCGAAACCGGATTACATCGGTGTCGGTTTCCAGGTAATTGCCCTCATTCACCGTGAAGATGACCACGCGATGGCCCCTGGCTTCCAGGCCGGCCTTTAACTGGGAAATCGATGTCACCACCCCGTTCTTCACAGGAACGTAACAATCGGTGAAAATACCAATATTCAAAAAAACCGGTCTCTTGAATTCATTATCTCTCCCCGAACCTTTCGCTTCAGCGGCCGGGAACCGCTCGATGCTCGGCGCCGGATCGTGTCTGCGATACTCAAGGGAAAAGGAGAAACGCCGAACCAGCTTCTGGGCAACCAGCCAGTCCGGCCTCTTCACACAAAACGTTCAGTTCAGTGCCAGATCGTAGATCCGATGAGTCCGGCTTACCGTTTCGCTGACAACGCGGCCGATCCGGTTCATCATGGTATTGGTTTCAATTACCCAGGATCCTTCCATTCGCTTGTATCCCCGTTGGCGTCCGGCCCGTACAGTTTCCACCCAGAAAATCGCGTCGATGCCGCAGTTGCGATACTCGTCGGTCACCCCCATGACCATTAGTCTCATCTGGCTAATGTGTCGCCGGAACCAAAGGAACCTGAGCAACCCGAAAGGAAACAGGGGCCCTCCCCCAGAGCGCTTGATGGCCTGGTGCAGATCCGGCAAGGCAATCGAAATGCCAATCGGAGTTCCAGCGCTGTTTTCGGCGATCAGAATCAGTCTTGGATCCATCAGCCGCTGCAGGTTAGTCGCCAGATAAACACCTTCCCTCTCGGTCATTGGCACGAAACCCCATTGATGCCGCCAAGTCTGATTGTAAAACTCCTTGAACCGCACCATTTCCTCCATGAATCTCTTCTTGCTGATCGGTCGAACTGAAATTCCATGCCTGCGAGCCGCCCTGTCCGCCACCCGAAACGCCTTCGAAGGAAGGTCATGTCGACTCTGGTCGAGACTACCCGCATAGGTATACAGGTCCATGGCCTTGCGAAGGCCGTAGTTTTCAATCAGCCGCGGGTAATAATCCGGGTTGTAGGTGGTCATCACCATCGGGGTTTCACGGAATCCATCGACCAGGAGACCACACTCGTGATTGGTAGAAAAATTCAGGGGACCGCGCATCAACGTCATGCCCCGATCAAGGATCCATTCGCGCACGGTGTTGAGGAGTCCATCGGCCACATCCTGATCCTCGATACTCTCGAAAAAACCGAAAGCTCCCATCAGTTCATTGTGCTGCCGATTATGGTTCTCATCGATGACCGCACCCACGGTACCAACAATACGGCCCGACCGCAGAGCCAGGAACAGCTGGTATTCCGCGTGTTCGTAGAAAGGGTTTTTACGGGTATCGAAAAATTCCTTACGCTCTAGGTAGAAGGGCGGAACCCAGTACGGATCTCCCTTGTAAAGCTCGAAAGGAAACTGAATGAATCGGTGCAGGCCCCGCTTGTCGGAGACCGGGACGATTTGGATCGGATTTTCCACCTACTGCCAGAACCTTCCTATACGAATCCAGAAGCCTCTAGCCCATTTGCTTT
Source organism: Methylococcales bacterium (assembly GCA_024958995.1). Taxonomy (GTDB): domain Bacteria; phylum Pseudomonadota; class Gammaproteobacteria; order Methylococcales; family UBA1147; genus UBA1147. The sequence continues at coordinate 1,775 of JANXGZ010000258.1, forward strand.
TGATAATACTTCCCGGAAAGTATTAACCACCATATCCAGCTGCTCGTCGGTGTGGGTCGCCATGTAGCTGGTCCTCAAACGAGATGCATTCGGCGATACCGCCGGAGGAATCACGGCGTTAGCAAAAATACCGGCATCGAAAAGAGCCCGCCACATACCCAGAGTCGTCATTTCATCTCCAAGAATGATCGGCACAATCGGCGTCTCGGTATTGCCCACGTCCAGCCCCATATCGGTAAATTCCTTTTTCATCCGCTCACTCACTTCTGCCAGCCGCTTAATCCTATGCGGTTCTTCCCGAATAATTCGAACGGCTGCCAATGCGGCGGCCGCGTTCGGCGGTGTTACGCTGGCACTGAAAATCATGGTTCGGGCAAAATGCTTGATGTAGTGGATGACCTGCGCATCCCCGGCAATAAACCCGCCCAGCGAGGCCAGTGACTTGCTGAAGGTACCCATGATCAAATCCACACCATCGGAAACACCGAAATGCGCGGCAGTACCTCGGCCTTCACCGATAACACCGATGCCGTGGGCATCGTCCACCATCAGTTGGGCATTGTGCTTCTGGCACAGCTCGACGATTTCCGGCAACGGTGCGATATCGCCACCCATGCTGTACACCCCTTCAACGATGACCAACTTGCCCACGCCCTCGGAACAGGTGCGCAGGACATGATCCAGATGATCAAGGTCATTGTGGTGGAAACGGCGGGTTTCACCAACCGAGAGACGACACCCGTCAATGATCGAGGCGTGATCATCGTGGTCGATGATGGCCACATCACGACGACCTAGCAGGGAACTGATTACGCCCAGGTTGACTTGGTAGCCATTGCCAAACACAAGGGCGGCTTCCTTGTTGACCAGTTCCGCCAGTTCCTCTTCCAGTTCCTCATGCAACGCGAGTGTACCGTTGAGAAAGCGGGCACCGGTGCAGGACGAGCCGTATTTCTCGATCGCCTCCTGAGCTGCGACCTTCACGCGCGAATCCGTTGTGAGGCCAAGGTAGTTGTTTGAACCGATCATGCCCAGCCGGTGGCCTTTGTAAGACGCCTCGGTGCCCTCGTTTTCATCCAGCGGGATGAAATACGGATAGTACCCGGCTTTTTTAGCCGCGTGCGCCCGTTGAAAACCGTAGCATTTGTCAAGAACGTTCATAGTATTTATAGCCTGCTCCTCGGAGATCCAACATAGCAAAAGGAATCGGCGAACAATTCGTCACCGTCTATCGTTTCCGCCTCCGATGGCAGATTTCTTATCATGTCACAATTTAAGTTGTGATCGATTGATTTTGATTTTCATAATCGCATATTTTTAGGGGCAGGCATACCCTTTTTGTCACTGGGTTTTATCCCTGGGTAGAGCCTGTAACAGGCCTTCCCCGCTGACTGGAGAGACAATCTGGTAGATATCCGGCGGG
>JANXGZ010000098.1 GCA_024958995.1 Methylococcales bacterium
ACGGGCTGTCGGAACGAAACATATAAACCAGAACATTACCGACCAGCAACAACTGGGTCATCATTCGCAGCAAGGCGTACAGCGCATTGCCACCACCCAACGCCCAGCGGAAAAGGATCCAGACCACGACCAAGACGGGAAGCATGGCCCAAAGTAGTCTGGAATAGGGAATCAGCTGAATGGAAGGCTCAACCATGGAGTTCAACGGCTTCGTCTGGAAAGCAGCTTGCTGATCTTAAGACCAATGGACGTCAAGGTACAGGCGCACAGCTGCCAGGATTCTCGGATTCCCACGCACTAATCTCTCCAGATCAAGCTTGCCATACGACCACAAGCACCGTCACGACGATAGGAGAAAAAACGCGCCGAATCAGAATAGGTACAGCAGTGACCGCCAAATACCTGGTCTGCCCCGCATTCAGCCAGTACGCTCCGGGCAGCCGCATAAATGTCAAACAACCAGCTTTGACCCTTTCCCGGCCTAAATGCCGATTCAAACATGGTGGATTTCTTCAGGAAACGGTCGCGCACTTCAGTGCTCACTTCGAAAGCATCCGGACCAATCGCGGGCCCCATCCAGGCCATGCCGCCATTACCGATACTTTGCATCGCCGACTCGATCACACCGACCAGCAATCCGCGCCAGCCCGCGTGGACCGCTGCTATCATTCCCGAATCGGGATTGCACAAAAGAACCGGCAGGCAATCTGCCGTCATAACCGCGCACACTACACCTTTTACGGCACTAAAACTTCCATCGGCCACATTCGCACCTCCACCTCCAGGCTCGGCCCTAATCACCCTAGCACCGTGTTCCTGCTGTAGCCAAAACGGGCCGGTCGGCAAACCCAGGCTCTCCCTGAGCAGGCGCCGATTCCCGGACACGGAAACGGCATCATCACCGACGTGCCTGGCCGGATTCATGCTTGCATAAGGACCCGAACTGATCCCGCCGCCACGCAGCGTCGTCAATGCATGAATACTCGTCGGTAGCGCCCAGTCTGCCTCGATGAACAGCTGGCTCACAGAGTTCTCAGATCTTCCAGCAGGCCGGACATATCCTGCGGCATATCAACGCTCCATTCACACGATTCGCCGCGACCCGGATGCTGCAGGACGAGCCGGGCCGCGTGTAGCGCCTGGCGCCGAAACTTCTGCAATCGGACGATCATCGACTCGCTGCAACCACGCGGTATCCTGGAGCGCCCCCCGTAAACCGGGTCGCCAACCAGCGGAAAACGCACATGGGCCATGTGAACACGGATCTGGTGGGTTCGACCAGTTTCCAGGTTAACCCGAACTAGGGTGTGATGCGTCATCCGTTCTGATACCCGATAATGAGTCACTGCCGACTTTCCATTCGCGTGAACCGCATATTTCTTACGATCTACCGAGTGCCTGCCAATCGGCTCGTCAATCGTCCCACCCGCAGTCATCACACCATGCACGATGGCAAGATACTCCCGCTTGATAGTTCTGGCCTGAAGTTGATCCACCAGCGACTTGTGTGCCGAAAGAGTGCGCGCCACGACCAGCAAGCCCGTCGTATCTTTGTCGATTCGGTGCACCAGGCCTGCCCTAGGCAAGACCGCCAACTGGGGATCATGATGGAGCAAAGCGTTCTGCAGGGTACCCTGCCAGTTACCCACAGCCGGGTGCACCACCAAGCCCGCAGGCTTGTTGATAACGATCACGGATTCATCCTCGAACACGATGTCCAGCGGCAGGTCTTCAGGCAAGCAGGTCGACACGACTTCAGGCTCGGAATCCAGTTCCACCAGTTCCCCGCCCTCGACCCGGTCTCGGGGACGCAGAACCCGTCCGTCAACCAGCACCCTGCCTCCTCGTATCCAGCGTTGCAAACGGCTTCTCGAGTAATCGGGGAAAATTTCCGCCAGCGCCTGATCGAGGCGAAAACCGGTCAGATGCTCTGGAATCCGGGCCGTAACTACGCTAGCCAAGCTCATATTCAATACCCATCAAAACCATTTCGGTTCAACTACAACCACTTTCATGTTGTAAACAACTCACCCTATTCTACCATTCGTCCCCGTAAACACTTCTCATCAGTTGGTACACAGAACCTTCCTATTGGGCTAACACACCATTTTTGTACATCTCGGTTTTGGTGATGTTTCCGTCTTCGTCCCAGAAAGTCCAAAATCCACCAAACAACTCAATTACGTCAGTTCGTACTGTACTTCTTTTTCCCCGTTTCTTTTCACCTGCAACCATTGCATGTAGTGTAAAATACCGTAGAAAGTCCGTATCACTTTTTTGTAAACCTTTATTTTAAAACGTAGTGTGTAATTGGTTTATAGTTAACGTAACGTTGACAACTACTTTAAAAACCAATGCTTACATAACCTATCGTGTTGTTGCATTTATACTAAATAATCAAAGACACCCCGACAGGCCGTAGAGCGTTATCCATTGATCATCAGGCAAATCCCGTCTGCTTCAAACAGCCTGCGGACAGCCCGCACCGTCATGCCCCAACTTGATGTTAGATGCTAACTCTCCGGCTTTCCGATTCACGCTGCTAGCCGTATTGGCGGCTTTGATTCTTGTACTGCCCGGCTGTTCCAACTGGTCGGCTAGCAAGGACAAAAAAAAGCCAACGACCGCCGGGGAAATGTACAACGAAGCCAAGCAGACCCTGAAACAGGAACGTTACCAGAAAGCCATCGAACTGTACGAAAGACTTGAAACCCGCTACCCCTTCGGCGTCTACGCAACCCAGGCACAGCTGGATATCGGTTATGCCCATTACAAGACCGACGAACCCGATTCCGCCATTGCCGCTGCCAACCGCTTCATCAAGCTTCACCCACGGCACCCAGCGGTACCTTACGCCTATTACCTGAAAGGCCTGGTGAACTTTAATCGCTCGCTCGGATTCCTCGAGCGTTTCTTCCCGACGGATGCTTCCCAGCGAGATCCGGCTGCTATCCACGATTCATTCAAGGATTTCCAGACCCTGATCGAGAAATACCCGGATAGCCGCTACACCGTCGATGCGCGCCAGCGCATGATTTCGCTATGGAATAGCCTGGCCATGCACGAGATTCATGTTGGCCGCTATTACATGCAGAGGAAGGCCTATATCGCCACGGTAAAGAGAATGGTCCATGTTGTCCAAGAATACCAGACCACGCCTGCCATTCCGGTGGCGCTGAAAATCATGGAAACCGCATATACGAAACTGGCCATGAAGGACCTGGCGGCCGACACGGCAAGGGTCTACGCCCTGAATTACCCCAATGGCATCCCGAATGCCGAACCCATTAATCTCGATCGGTCGTTGGCGGAGGACATCTGGGATTTCATTGGCTTAGATAAAGACTGATTCCCGAGAGCGTTCGAACAACACGGACATCCAGCCGAGGCTGGACAGCGGTGCAGTCGAGTACCCCTATTCTCAGCAAGGCCTGAATCCCGAGGTGATCGGGTACCGACGATCGCGGCCGAAAGCCCTTGCAGTTATGCGTACCCCGGGCGGGGCTTGCCGCCGCTTATATTCGTTCATATTAACCAGACGAACCAGCCTCCTCACATCGACAGCCTCGTATCCTTCCCCGATGATTTCCTCGATTGAGCAATCCTGCTCAACGTAGAGCTCAAGAATGGCATCAAGTATCGAATACGGGGGCAACGAATCTTCATCCACCTGATCGGAGGCAAGCTCGGCCGATGGCGGGCGTTCGATGACACGTTGCGGAATTACCTGCGACAAGCAATTCCGATATTCCACGAGCCGGTAAACCAGCATCTTGGGAACGTCTTTCAGAGGCGCGAAGCCGCCTGCCATGTCACCATAAAGCGTTGCATAGCCGACACTCATTTCGCTCTTGTTCCCCGTCGTCAGAAGCAACCTGCGTTTCTTGTTGGAAAGGGCCATTAGCAAAAGCCCTCTGCAACGAGCCTGGATGTTTTCCTCCGTGGTGTCTACAGGAAGGCCGCGAAAGGTATCTTCCAGCATATCGGTAAAGATATTCACCGCCGGCTCGATCGGGATCACGTGATACTGAACACCAAGACATTGGGCCTGCGCAACCGCATCCTCGTTACTCATGCAGGCGGTATAACGCGACGGCATCAACACAACCTCCACCTGATCCTTTCCCAGAGCATCAGCAGCAAGAGCCAGAGTCAGGGCTGAATCGATCCCGCCCGACAAGCCAAGGACCGCCCCCTGAAAACCGTTTTTCCTTACGTAATCGCGGATCCCCAGGACTAACGCCTTGTATTCGCTGGAAACTTCTGCATAGGACGAGGCAATGCCACCGTAAACCGGTGACAGGGACTCTCCGATGCCGAACTCGACCACACCCGTTGACTCCTCGAATTCCGGGGCACGGTAGCAAACCTCGCCATCCGCCCCCATCACGAAGGAGGAACCGTCGAAAACCAGTTCATCCTGCCCGCCGACCTGGTTAACGTAAATGATCGGTACCCTGGCGACCCGGATCCGGTCACGCAAGACCGCTTCTCTCTCGGCCCCCTTGTTGGCATGAAAGGGAGATGCATTCAGGTTCAGGATCAGTTGGGCACCGGCCATGCTGGATTGTTCAACGATCCCTTCGGCCCAGATATCTTCGCAGAGCGTCACCGCCAGCGGAACCGCACCAACCTGAAACAAACAGGGTTCATTGCCCGGAGAAAAATAGCGTTTCTCATCGAAAACGCCGTAGTTGGGCAAACGGCATTTCCTGTAGACTGCGGCGATTCGCCCCTCCTGCAGCACCGCAGCGCTGTTGTACAAACAACCGTCAGCAGCCTCAGGAAAACCCACAACCATGCAGACGTTCACCGCCTTTTCCGCCAACCGTTCCACGGCGGATCTGCATTGTCGAAGAAAGTCAGTCCGCAAAAGCAGATCCTCTGGAGGGTATCCGGAAATCGCAAGTTCAGGAAAAACCACCAGATCCGCCCCGAGATCATCGCGGGCAGTTTCGGCGGCACAAAGGATTCGACTGCAATTGCCGGCAATATCACCGACAAGCAGATTCAACTGCGCAATGGCAACTCTGAGCTTCATTGTCTGAGATCTGGCTCGTTCTGGGAATGGTCGAGCGTGGCGGTCAGGGAAGACATTCCTGCATGCGTTGCCCCATTTCGGTTGGTGACCTTACGATGTTAACGCCGGCCGACTCCAGAACCGAAAACTTGTCTTCCGCGGTACCCTTTCCGCCCGATACAATGGCACCGGCATGGCCCATCCGCTTGCCTGAAGGAGCGGTCACCCCGGCGATATAGGCGACCACCGGTTTGCTGATATGCTGGCTGATGTAATCAGCCGCTCTTTCTTCGGCCGAACCACCGATTTCCCCGACCATGATAATGCCACGGGTCTGCTCGTCGGCTTCGAATTTTTTCAGTACCTCAACAAAGCCGATCCCATGGATCGGATCGCCACCAATTCCAACACAGGTACTCTGCCCAAGACCCGCCCTAGTAGTCTGGTGAACGGCTTCGTAGGTAAGTGTCCCCGATCTCGAGACGATCCCGATGCACCCCGGCTGATGGATAAAGCCCGGCATGATTCCGATCTTGCACTCGCCCGGAGTGATCACCCCGGGGCAATTGGGTCCTACAAGAACGGTATCCTGTCCGGCCAGTACAGCCTTCAATCTGAGCATCTGCAGAACCGGAACCCCTTCCGTGATGCAGATAATCGTCTTGATACCACTAGCTGCCGCTTCCAGTATGGCATCGGCAGCAAACGGCGGAGGAACGTAAACTACCGAGGCATCCGGCCGCGTCTCGAGCATCGCCTGGTCCACGGTATCGAATACCGGTAGTCCCAGGTGTGTTGTTCCTCCGCGGCCTGGCGTTACCCCCCCCACCAGTCTTGTGCCGTATTCCAGGGCCTGGTGCGAATGAAAGGTTCCCTGTTTGCCGGTAAACCCCTGACAAATGACCTTGGTGTCGCGATTCACCAGGATGCTCATTGAATTTCACCCCCGCTATACAAGAAAGGAACGATCATCGCCTGCCAGCAACGCCCCGCAAAAACCGCCATCAGCCTGCTGACGCCGCAACTGCCTTGACTGCCGCCTCTTCCAGGTCTTCCGCTGTCACAATGTCCAGTCCTGCCTTATCTAGGATTGATAATCCTTCCCTGGCGTTTGTGCCTTCCAGTCGCACGACCACCGAAACATGAACTCCAACTTCCCGTATCGCACTGAGAATCCCTTCGGCAATCACGTCGCAACGAACAATACCGCCAAAGATGTTGATCAACACCGTCTTAACATTGGCATCCGATAGAATCAGTTTGAAAGCCTCGGCAACCTTCTGTGTGTCCGTGTCCCCGCCAACATCCAGGAAATTGGCTGGCTTGCCACCCTTTAACTGCACAAGATCCATGGTGGCCATTGCCAGGCCGGCCCCATTGACCATGCAGCCAATGGAACCATCAAGGGTAATGTAATTCAGTCCGAACTGTCGCGCGACTGCCTCCTTGTCATCTTCCTGGGAGGGATCCCTCATCTGGGAGATGTCGAAATGGGAATACAGTGCGTTATCATCAAAACTGATCTTTGCATCCAGCGCCAGCAG
>JANXGZ010000066.1 GCA_024958995.1 Methylococcales bacterium
CCTGCACGTGGGCAGCGGTACCTTTCAACCGGTCCGGGTCGAGAAACTGAGTGATCACAGGATGCACTCCGAATTCTGCGAAATAAACCAGTCGGTGGTGGAGATGGTCAACCAAACCAAGTCGGAAGGAGGACGGGTAATCGCGGTGGGAACGACTACGACTCGGGCGCTGGAGGCGGCTTCTCTCGAGGGTCAGTTAAAGTCCTTTAGGGGGGAGACGAACCTGTTCATTACACCCGGTTACCGGTTTTCGTGCGTTGATGGCCTGCTGACGAATTTCCACTTGCCCGAATCAACATTGTTGACCCTAGTCTGCGCTTTTGCAGGTTACGAGCAGGTGATGTCTGCATACCGGCATGCCGTGAAGGAGGGATACCGTTTTTTCAGTTACGGCGATGCGATGTTCGTGAGACCTTCTGACTAATGAAGCCTGATCTGGTTTGCAACCGGTCGAATCGATTGCGTAAAAGAGATACCCTGCGACGCAAGGTTTTTGTGCCAGGAAAACCCGAAGGATTTGCTGATGACGGGTATTCAGATCAAGGTCCTCAGTGACATAGAATCTATGTTAGGTTTCGCGTGGTTTCAGGTTATGGCGGCCGGCCTGATCCCGTGCGAAATGCCACGCAGTGCGGCCACTACGGGATCCGCGTTTGAGCGCCCAGCGCAGGGCTTCCTCGCGAACGACTTTCCATGGTTCGAGAGGGGTGTTTAGGCGATGCAGCCAGTAACGAACGACGTCCAAATACTGTTTCTGGTCGAACGGATGAAAGGAGAGCCAGAGTCCGAAACGATCGGAGAGCGAAATCTTTTCCTCGACTGATTCTGCGAAATGAATTTCTCCGTCCCGATGACGTGTCTCCTGGTTTTCCCGTTCGAACTCGGGCAGAAGGTGCCTGCGATTCGAGGTTGCGTAGATCAGAACGTTATCGGGAAGCCCATAGAGCGAACCGTCCAGTGCCGCTTTCAGAGCCTTGTAGCCCGGATCGTTGGCCTCGAATGAAAGGTCGTCGCAGAACAGGATGAATTTCTCGGGGCGTTTCCTCAGATTTTCGACGATATTCGGCAGACCCGCTAGATGGAGTTTGTCGACCTGAATCTGCCGCAATCCCTCTGTAGCGTACTCGTTCAGTAGTGCCTTGATCAGGGAGGATTTGCCTGTTCCTCTGGAACCCCACAACAGGGCGTTGTTGGCTGGCAGACCGCGCACAAACTGACGCGTATTTAGATCAATGGCTGCTTTTTGGACATCGATGCAGCGGAGATCTTCCAGGTGAAGCAGGTCCGGGTGTTCGATTGCGACCAGGTGGCCAGTATCCGCGTTGCCGGTCCACCGGCATGCCCATGTGGTTGTCCAGTCAGGATTACTGGCCGCGGGAGCGAGCAGGGTCTCGATTCGACCAAGCAGCGCGACTGCGGACTTCAGCAGGTTGCTGGTATCACTCATGCCAGCTTCTTGAATCTAATCCGGTGCGGGTTTTCGGCATCATTACCTAATCGCCGATGCCTGTTCGCCTCGTAGTCGGCGTAGTTTCCCTCGAACCATACAACTCGACTATTGCCCTCGAAAGCAAGTACATGGGTTGCAATCCGGTCGAGGAACCAGCGGTCATGAGAAATGACCACTGCGCATCCCGGGAAATTGAGTAAGGCATCTTCCAAGGCACGAAGTGTTTCCACATCGAGGTCGTTGGTTGGTTCGTCGAGTAGGAGTAGGTTGCCACCGGTTCTGATCAGTTTTGCCAGGTGAACCCGGTTTCTTTCGCCGCCGGAGAGGGCCTTTATTTTTTTCTGCTGTTCGGCTCCCTTGAAGTTGAATCGGCCGACGTAAGCTCTCGAAGGAGTTTGGTATTGACCAACGGTAATGGTGTCCAATCCATCCGATATTTCCTCCCAAACCGTTTTGTCGGGCTTCAGTGCATCCCGGGTCTGGTCGACATGAGCCAGACTCACGGTCTCTCCGATCTTGATGGCGCCCGAGTCGGGTTTTTCCGTTCCAGCGATCATCCGGAACAGGGTCGTCTTTCCGGCACCGTTGGAACCGATGATCCCCACGATTCCACCTGGTGGAAGGCGGAAATTGAGGTTCTCGATCAGCAGGCGGTCACCGAAACCCTTAGACAGATTTTTCGCCTCGACCACCATATTACCTAGCCTGGGGCCGGGCGGAATATAGATTTCTCGGGTTTCGTTGCGTTTCTGGGCATCCTGTGAAGACAGTTCATTGAAATGGGCCAGGCGGGCTTTGCTCTTGGCTTGGCGCCCCTTAGGATTGCTTCGAACCCATTCGAGTTCGGTTTTCATCGCTCGTGCTCGTGCACTGATCTGCTTTTCCTCGATCTCCAGTCGTTTTTGCTTTCGTTCCAGCCAGGTTGAGTAATTGCCTTCCCAGGGAATCCCATGGCCACGGTCAAGTTCCAGGATCCAACCGGCAACATTGTCGAGGAAATAACGATCGTGCGTTACGGCAATCACCGTACCCTTGTACTCGGCAAGGAAACGTTCGAGCCAGGCCACCGATTCGGCATCGAGATGGTTGGTTGGCTCGTCCAGCAGCAGCATGTCCGGTTCCGAGAGAAGCAGTCGACACAGCGCCACCCGGCGACATTCACCGCCAGAAAGCGTAGTTACGTCGGCATCCCAGTCAGGGAGACGTAGTGCCTCGGCGGCGACCTCTAGCTTCCGGTCCAGTTCCCATCCTCCGGAGGAGTCGATCGCGTCCTGCAACGTTCCCTGTTCATCCAGTAGGGCGGTCATTTCGTCGTCACCCATCGGTTCGCTAAATTTCATGCTGATTTCATTGAACCGGTCTAGCAGTTCCTTGGTAGCCGCAACTCCTTGTTCGACGTTACCGCGCACGTTCTTTTCAGCATCAAGGATCGGCTCCTGGGGCAGATAACCGATATTGATTCCGGTCTGCGGGCGTGCTTCCCCATTAAAGTCCTTGTCGATTCCGGCCATTATTCGAAGTAGCGTGGATTTGCCTGATCCGTTCAATCCGAGCACCCCAATTTTGGCACCCGGAAAGAAGGACAACGAGATGTCGCGAAGGATTTCCCGCTTGGGATGGACGACTTTGCCCACTCGGTTCATGGTGTAGACGTATTGAGCCATGTTGACTGATTCGCTGGATTGAGTCGTTTTGAAGCGCGCTATTATTCCACGATGCTGATTAAAAACATAATGCGGTTCATGTTTGTGAACAATGCGTTTTTCGTTGTGCCGGTCGGTGTTAGATGATGATCCTCGAGGCCGGTGATGGTATCCAGGAAATTGGTTTGAAGAGTTGAAATCAGGCTAGTTTGGAAAGAATTGTTGTACAATATTCCTTTACTCTAAACTGCCTAGCTGCGTTTTGGTAAGGCGGTTAGCCACTGGATGACTATGCACTGCCCGTTTTGTTCTGCCGTCGATACTAGAGTCATCGATTCTCGCCTAACCGGTGAAGGTGGCCAGGTCAGACGTCGCCGCGAATGTATTGATTGCAAGGATCGTTTTACAACCTATGAAACGGCGGAATTCAGTCTGCCTAGAGTCATCAAGTCCGATGGCAGTCGGGAACCTTTCCGGGAGGAAAAGTTGCGTGCGGGGATGCTTCGGGCGCTGGAGAAAAGACCAGTGGCCAGCGAAAAGATAGAGGCTTCCGTCAACCAGGTGAAGAAAGAACTGCAGAGTCAGGGCGAGCGGGAAATCCCGTCAAGGAAGATCGGCGAATCACTGATGCGGGAATTGCAGAAACTCGATCATGTTGCTTATGTCCGTTTTGCTTCCGTGTACCGTAGGTTCGAGGACATCGACGAATTTCGCCAGGTAGTTGAGAGCCTGGAGGAAGAGCCGGACCCCACTGTATCCACGGGTTAAGTCGCACTACAGGGATAGTATTGACCGGTGTATTCGCAAACGGAAATGGATGATTCAGTGTCGGTCGATGACGAACGCTACATGGTTCGGGCGCTAGAACTGGCCCGCAAGGGCCTGTTGACGACAGATCCGAACCCCTGCGTGGGGTCCGTGGTGGTCAGAAATGACAGGATTGTTGGGCAAGGCTGGCACCGCCGGGCCGGCGGCGCCCATGCCGAAATCGAAGCGTTGCAGGAGGCCGGTGATCAGGCCAGGGGTTCGACGGTTTACGTTACGTTGGAACCATGTTGCCATTTCGGTAAGACCCCGCCATGCGTACAGACCCTGATTGACTCTGGGGTAAAATGCGTTGTGGCTGCGATGGAAGACCCCAATCCAAAGGTAGCGGGTCAGGGATTCAGAATTCTTCAAGACGCCGGTATCGAGATCCGGCAGGGTGTTCTTGCGGGCGATGCGCAACAGATGAATCGAGGGTTCTGCAGGCGAATGCGTACCGGGAGGCCTTACGTGTTGAGCAAGCTGGCCATGAGCCTGGATGGACGTACAGCTCTGGAGTCGGGAGAAAGCAAATGGATTACAGGAGAGCGGGCGAGGCAAGATGTCCACAGGCTGCGGGCTCGGAGTTCGGCGATTCTGACTGGTATAGAAACGATTCTGGCTGACGATCCACTGCTCAATGTGCGGTTGGGGGCGAATTCAGAACAACTCAATCAGCCCCTGCGAGTCATCCTAGATACCCGGTTGCGAGTTCCTATAAATGCACGTATTCGAAGCGAAGGGGAGCCACCCCTGGTTCTGACGGGTAGTAATGATCGGGTTAGAGCATCGGTTCTTCGCAAGGCTGGATTCCGTGTATTCCGGCTGGAAATAGGCGGTGATGGAATGTTGGACTTGCCTGCCGTTATGGAATATCTTGGCAGTATTGGAATGAACCAGGTAATGGTGGAGGCGGGTGCAAGACTCAATGGCGAATTGTTGGTTCAGGACCTCGTCGATGAATGGATTATCTACCAGTCGGCAAGCCTGCTGGGTCCGTCATCGCGAAGCCTAGTGCAATTGCCACAGCTGGAACGAATATCCGACCGGGTAGAGCTTCAGTTACTGGATTTCAGACAGGTCGGCAAGGATTTGCGTTTACGTTATCGGGTTGATTGCTCGACGGGTGCGTGAACGCAGGTTTTGCATCCGGATTCGTACGCTAGGGCCTTGACTGGTCAAGGTTAGATTGCATGTTCACAGGAATCGTACAGGCCCTCGGAGTCATCAATGCCATCGAGCAGCGAGGCTCTGATGTACGTTTTGTCGTGGAGACAGGAAAGCTGGATACCGACCGAATTCGGTTGGGTGATAGTGTATTGGTTAACGGCGTTTGCCTGACAGCGGTTGAACTAGATGGTGGCGGGTTTTTGGCTGACGTTTCAAACGAAACGCTATCGTGTACTACGTTGAAGCAATTGCGGGCAGGCGTGCGGGTGAACCTTGAACTGGCCTTGACGCCGTCTGCGCGGATGGGTGGACACATCGTCAGTGGCCATGTGGATGGGGTAAGCCGGATCGAAGAAATGTACGAGGATGGCCGATCGATGCGCTTTGATCTAGGATTGCCAGAATCACTATCTCGGTACGTGGCGGTTAAGGGTTCGATATGCGTTGACGGCATCAGCCTGACTGTCAATGAGGTCAAAAATGACGCGTTTAGTGTGAATATCGTTCCGCACACGCTGGATGAGACGACACTGGGCACGGCGGGCATCGGTCAGCCGGTTAACCTTGAAGTGGATCTTCTGGCACGTTACATCGAGCGGCTTCTGTCCGCAGGTCACCCTTCCAACGACCGTATCGGGATGGATACCCTGAAGAATGCCGGTTTCCTATAGCAATAGCCAGGGTCAGGAGTAGCGATGAATAGCACGAAAGAAATTGTTGATGAATTGCGCCAAGGGCGGATGGTGATCGTCATGGACGATGAAGACCGCGAAAACGAGGGTGACCTGGTTATGGCGGCCTCACTGGTCAAGGCGGAGGACATTAACTTCATGGCCCGTTACGGCCGAGGACTGATCTGTCTGACCCTAAGCCGTGAGCGCTGCCAGCAATTGAGATTGCCTCTGATGGTCAACGAGAACAAGACGGCGCATTCGACCAACTTCACGGTCTCGATCGAAGCTGCGGAAGGGGTAACTACTGGAATATCGGCGGCAGATCGGGCAACAACGATTCTTGCGGCGGTTGCCGGTGATGCGCAACCGGAAGATCTGATCCAGCCGGGTCATATTTTCCCGCTGATGGCCCATCCGGGGGGTGTGCTTAACCGAGCGGGTCATACCGAAGCCGGCTGTGATCTGGCCCGCCTCTCGGGCTTGGAAAGTGCTGCGGTCATCGTGGAGATCCTGAATGAAGATGGTTCCATGGCGCGGCGACCGGACTTGGAAAAGTTTGCAGAACAGCATCAACTGAAGATCGGTACGATTACCGATCTGATCAATTATCGGATCCAGAACGAGCAGACGGTCGAACGGCTAAGCGAATGCAGTTTTCCTACCGAGTATGGTGAATTCAGGCTGCATGCCTACCAGGACAAGGTCGATGATAAACTGCACCTTGCCCTCACTATGGGCAAAGTATCTGGGGACGAACCGGTGCTGGTTCGGGTTCACGCCCGCAATTTGTTGTGCGACCTCTTTGGTTCGCGTCGAAGCGACTGTGGTTTTCCGCTCCGCCAGTCGATGGAAAGAATCGCGGAGGAGGGTCGCGGTGTGCTGGTGGTGATCCGACAGGAAGAGGACAACAAGTCGTTGGTCGAACGTGTTCACCGGTATCAGATGGAGGATCACGGGATCGAACTGACGGACTGTGAAAACAGAACTGTCGATGAACGGACCACCGGTGCCGGAGCCCAGATCCTTGCGGACCTCGGTATTCATAAAATGCGTGTGCTGGGCGAGCGTCGCAAATACCGGGGGATTTCGGGCTATGACCTGGAAATCGTGGAATACGTTTCGTGCAATCCTAATAACTTAAAACTGGCTGTAAAAGACTAGAGACGAACA
>JANXGZ010000111.1 GCA_024958995.1 Methylococcales bacterium
TATGTTGTTTCCCATCGAAAAGGCGCCATTATGCCATATTGAAATCTGACCTGAAAAGCCGCGTTCGGGCCGGCGAATGGCATGAATCGTCGGTAACATGGCGCGAATGGAACAAAACCATTTCCGCTTTGATCTGGATTAGGGGTGCTGTGCCGGAGGGTTAAAATAGACAGCAAATGGTTTAGGATGCAGGCTTTTCATCGCCCCCGTTAGTTGGTGCGGAAGAATATTTCCAGTATAATGGTCCGGATGTGTCACCTACCCTTGCTGGTTGTAGGTGTAGCAGTCTGGAAGCGGTTTGAAGAAACATTTTTCGTCTGGCTGTAGTACGTACAAGATGAATGATAGCCTCATTGGAGGCTCGGAGGGGATTTGAAGAATCCGGGGGTTGGATTCCGAGTTTCTCTTGATTTCTGGCCTCCGTTTTGAAGAAAGGCAAGGGTGGGAGACGGTTCTAAAATGGGTGAATGTTCTTCAGCGTGAGAACGATCGGCGTTGCCACAGGTCGTCTTGGGTTGGGGGTCTTTGACAGCGTGGATGAAGTTCCGCGTCCGACGTGGGTTTTAAAGACTTAATGTGTCATCCGTTTAAGGATCTTTGAACAGCTTGAAAGGAGCGTTAGATCGGTTATGGCTATAGCAATCGTATTGGTAGTACTGACCATTGGTTCAGTCTGGTTTCACTTCTGGAGTCCTTGGTGGATTACCGACTTGGCATCAAATTGGCAAGCGATGGATGATACGTTGATGATTACCTTCTGGGTGACCGGAGCGGTTTTCATCGCGGTTAACCTGTTTTTGGCCTACGTCATAGTCCGTTTCCGCCATCAGGAAGGACGGAAGGCTGCCTACGAACCGGAAAACAAGAAACTCGAATGGTGGCTTACGATCCTGACGACCATCGGTGTTGTCATCATGTTGGCTCCGGGGCTGATTGTTTACAATGATTTCGTCCACGCGCCCGAAGATGCCATGCCGATTGAGGTGATGGGCAAACAGTGGCAGTGGGGTTATCGCTTTGCTGGTGAGGACGGTGTTTTTGGTCATGCGCAATCCAGTCTGGTTACCTTCACGAATCCCTTCGGCATGGATTCTGAAGATCCGGCTGGCCAGGACGATGTGGTCGTAGCTTCGGGCGAACTTCACGTACCACTCAACCAGCCGATCGAAGTGTTCCTCCGCACCTATGACGTGCTGCACGATTTCTACGTGCCGCATTTTCGCGCAAAAATGGACGCGGTTCCCGGTGAGATTACGAAGTTCTGGTTTACTCCCACTCGTATAGGAAAATTCGATAGCATGTGTGCCGAATTCTGCGGGATTGGTCACCATACGATGCGTAGTTTCGTATGGGTGGATGAAGCCGAGGATTTCCAGCAGTGGCTGGCCGGTCAACCGACTTTTGCTTCGTCTTCAGCGGCGTCGCAGGGCGTCGTACTGAGTCCGTCTGAGGCCAGAGGGCTCGAAGTTTCCCAGGAGCAGGGTTGTTTGGGATGTCATAGCGTAGATGGTTCTCCGATGGTCGGTCCGACCTGGAAAGGTCTCTACGGCAAGAGCGAAACGATGGAAGACGGCACCAGTGTTGTTGTCGACGATGCTTACCTGAAGGAAGCGATCGTGGAGCCGAATGCCTCCATCGTCAAGGGTTATGCTCCGACCATGCCGGCCTACGAACTTTCTGAGGAAGACCTGCAGGCCCTGATCGACTATACCCGCTCGTTGTCGGGTGACGATGAGGTTTCTGCTGCCGATCCGGTCGAATCCGGGCGTCAGCTTGCGGAACAGCAAGGATGTCTGGGCTGTCATACCACCGACGGTAACCCGAGTGCCGGACCGACCTGGAAAGGCCTGTTCGGAAAGACCGAAAAACTGGCGGACGGATCGACCGTCGTTGTTGACGCCGATTTTCTTAAGGAATCTATCGTTGAGCCGAACGCAACCATCATTGAAGGTTATTCGGGTTTCATGCCTGCGTACCCGTTGACCGACGAACAGTTGGATCATCTGGTGGCCTATACCCGGTCGTTGTCGTCCGGCGCTGAATAGTCCGGTGTTCGATCAGTATTCACAGACGATTCACACACATCTGAATTTAACAAACAGGTAGCGAGCAAGGGGATTTTGATGACAAGTACACCCTATCAAGAAGCTTTACCGCTTCATGAACCAAAGAGTTGGTGGACCAAGTACGTGTTCAGCCAGGATCACAAGGTGATCGCAATCCAGTATACGTTGACGGCCGTTGCGGTCGGAATGGTCGCCCTGGTGATGTCATGGATGATGCGTCTGCAATTGGGCTTTCCGGGAAGTTTTTCATTCATTGACCCCAGCACCTATTACCAGTTGGTGACCATGCACGGGATGATCATGGTGATTTACCTGCTGACTGCCATTTTTCTCGGTGGGTTCGGCAATTTCCTGATCCCGTTGATGGTCGGCGCACGCGATATGGTGTTCCCTTTCGTGAACATGCTGAGTTACTGGGCTTACCTGCTGTCGGTACTTGTGCTGATGTCGAGTCTATTTGTTCCGGGCGGACCGACCGGTGCCGGCTGGACCCTTTATCCTCCTCAGGCCATCCTGCCGGGTACCCCGGGTTCGAGCTACGGGATTGTGCTGATGCTGATTTCGCTGGCCCTGTTCATCGTTGCCGCAACGATGGGTGGTCTGAACTATGTAACCACTGTATTGCAGGCACGGACCCGCGGCATGACCTTGATGCGCATGCCGCTGTCAGTCTGGGGAATTTTCATGGCAACCGTCCTCGCGCTGCTGGCCTTCCCGGCCCTGTTCGTTAGCGCGGTCATGATGTTGTTTGACCGGCTGCTGGAAACCAGTTTCTTCATGCCCTCCGGCGTTTCCATGGGGCAGCAGACGAGCTACAGTGGAGGCAGTCCGATCCTGTTCCAGCATCTGTTCTGGTTCTTCGGACACCCGGAAGTCTACATCGTTGCGTTACCGGCCTTTGGCATCGTCTCCGACATCATCAGTGTTCATTCGCGCAAGAACATCTTTGGCTACAGGATCATGGTCTGGGCCATCGTGATCATTGGCGCACTGAGTTTCATCGTCTGGGCTCACCACATGTACGTGAGTGGTATGAACCCGTACTTCGGTTTTTTCTTCGCCGTCACAACGCTGATCATCGCGGTGCCAACGGCAATCAAGGTCTATAACTGGACCCTGACGCTATGGCACGGTGATATCCACCTGACGGTACCGATGCTGTTTGCCATTGCATTCGTCAGTACATTTACAATCGGTGGATTGACCGGCCTGTTCTTGGGTAACGTAACCATCGATTTGCCGTTGTCGGATACTTATTTCGTTGTTGCCCATTTCCACATGGTGATGGGTGTGGCTCCGATTATGGTTGTGTTCGCGGGAATCTACCACTGGTATCCGAAGATTACCGGCAGGATGCTTCACGATACGATGGGTCAGGTACACTTTTGGTTCACGTTCATCGGTACTTATCTGATCTATTTTCCGATGCATTATCTCGGCTTTATCGGGATGCCGCGTCGTTACCACGCCTATGACGGATACGAGTTCATTCCGGCATCTGCGCAGGACCTGAATGTATTTATCACGGTTTCGGCATTGATGGTCGGTTTTGCCCAATTCATTTTTCTGTACAACCTTTACTGGAGTTACCGCAAGGGGAAAGCATCCGGACACAACCCATGGAAAGCGGCTTCGCTGGAATGGCAAACCCCGGATACTCCGGCGTGCCATGGCAACTGGGGGGCGAATCTGCCGAGCGTATATAGGTGGCCCTATGACTACAATGTGCCGGGTTCAAAGAGTGATTTTATCCCGCAGAACCAGGCAGCGAATGGGTCCCCGGGGATGGATGAAGCAGATCCGGCAGAGGGTTGCAAGGTCTGATAAGTGAGCCGCGACAGGGCCAATTCGTGGGTGCCGGCCGAAGGACTGCTGGACGAGAAGAGTTCTTGGAGAATCCTTTCGTTGCCAGTGCCCAAGTTCGGGTTGAGGGTGCTTCTCGTAGTGGTCACGGTATTGTTCCTGCTTCTGGGGACGTCTTATCTCGTGCGAATGCAGGTTTGGGACTGGCGACCGCTTCAGGAACCGGGGATCCTCGTGGCCAATACCGGGGTACTGATCCTAAGCAGTATCGCACTGCAATGGGCCAAGGCCTGTGCCGAAACCGACCGGATCAAGGAAGTTCGTCAGGGTTTTCTTGTCGCCGGGATCTTAACCTGCGTGTTTTTGGCAGGGCAGCTGTATGCATGGAGTGAGATTCGCGACACCGCGGTCTTTCTGGAACGCAATCCGTCAACCAGTTTCTTTTACCTGGTGACACTGATTCATGGTTTGCATTTGGTTGGAGGACTGGTTGCCTGGGTGAGGACATCGCTCCGGATCAGGCGGGGTGTCGCCATAGCCGAGGTCCGGATGAGCATCGAGATGTGTGCCGTCTACTGGCATTTTCTACTGGCGGTGTGGTTGGTTTTTTATGGGTTGATGTTATCGACATAAATCAGGGTAGAAACACATGACACAAAGTTCACAAGGGAGTGGTGGAGAATCGCTCTCGACAAACGAAAACCTGGATAATACTTCTGCCGACGGTGTGCAGGGACTGGTCGCTGATTGGGCATCTGATGTCGAAGTCTTCAAGGATGTTCCTTGGGGCAAGGCGATGATGTGGATATTCCTGCTCAGTGATACGTTCATCTTTACGTGTTTTCTGACCGGTTACATGACGGTGAGAATTTCCACCACGGTTCCCTGGCCTATTCCGAGTGAGGTTTTCGCGCTCACCATTGCCGGACATCATATCCCGCTGGTCCTGATTGCGATCATGACCTTTATCCTGATCACCAGCAGTGGAACCATGGCCATGGCGGTGAATTTCGGTTACCGCAAGAACCGAAAGGTTGCGGCGATCCTGATGCTTGTCACCGCATTGTTCGGAGCATCATTCGTCGGCATGCAAGTATTCGAGTGGAGCAAGCTGATCATTGACGAGGGAGTCCGCCCATGGAGTAACCCGATGGGGGCTGCGCAGTTTGGTTCAACCTTTTTCATGGTGACTGGTTTTCACGGGCTGCACGTATCGATCGGAGTCATCTACCTGAGCATCGTGGCCAGGAAAGTATGGCGCGGCGATTACGAACACACGAACTATGAGATCATCGAGATTGCCGGGCTGTACTGGCACTTCGTCGATCTGGTCTGGGTTTTTATCTTTGCATTCTTTTATCTTTGGTAAGGGGGATAGAATGGAACACGCGGAAGGACAACAACAGCATCCGGTCGGTCTGTACTTCAAGGTCTGGATATTGCTGTTTGTACTAAGCACCTTTTCCTACCTGGTGGATTACCTGGAGTTCCAAGGTTACCTGAGATGGACCCTGATCATCGTTTTCATGCTTTTGAAGGCTGGATTCATCGTTGCGATCTTCATGCACATGGTGTGGGAACGAATGGCGCTCGTTTGTGCCATCCTGTTACCTCCGCTTGCATTGGGTGTACTGATTAGCCTGATGGCGATCGAAGGAGACACCACCTTCCTGATTCGGTCCATCGTCTTTGGACAGGAACAGCAACAGAGCCAGTGTCTGGAACAGAGCCAGGAATGTGAGCATTCCGAGGGTTAGTTGAGACAAACAATGGATGCTGCAGAGGAGGCCCGGTCGACTTGTCACCAGGCCTTTTTTACGGGCGACATTCCTTGCGGGAATCGCGAGACGAAGGAGTATCCGAAACTCGGGGATTATTGTCTCCTGACCAAGTTCAGGGAAGGATTACACAAGGTTCTCCATGCCTGGTAAGGGCCCAGCCATCGATCAGTGGTCCGGATATGTCGGGAAAATGGAATTCGGCTAGTCTGAGCGATGCCAGAAAGGGTAGACTGGGAGCAGTTTTGCACCGCGGAACAGAGGTGTTATCTTTTGGTCCGCGGGCTCGAACTCCGTACTCAGATTGGGAGATAGTGCAATGAACGAGGATACACTCAATATGGAAATTCGGCGTTTTCTAAAGAATGTCGGCATCACCTCGCAGCGCGAAATCGAGCGGGCTGTGGTTAGCGCGGTAGAGGACGGAAGACTCGCTGGCAACGAGCGGATCGATGTATCTGTCAGGCTTGATATTCCTTCCCTAGGCGTTGAAAGAATAATTGATGGAACAATCGGGCTCGAATAATCCGTTGCCCGGCGGTTCGCTGAGACAAGAACACGTTTGATAGAATTGAGGGTCTTTTGAGGGGTTGATTTGAGTAAACAGCCATCCATCCTCGCATTCTCCGGAAGCACGCGGCGAGGATCGTTCAATGATCTTCTGGTACGGGTAGCCGCTCGAGAGGCTCAGACCTATGATGTTTCAGTCACCATGATCCGCCTGTGTGATTTCTCCTTGCCCCTCTACAACGCTGATCTTGAAGCAGAGCACGGGATCCCGGACGCTGGGCTTGAATTGAAGAAACTGATGCAGTCACACCAGGGGTTCCTGATTGCGAGCCCGGAGTACAATAGTTCGCTCAGCGCCGTCCTTAAGAACTCGATCGACTGGGCTTCCAGACGAGAAGAGGGTGAGGCTCGATTATCATGTTTTGATGCCAAGGTGGTCGGTTTGCTGAGCGCGGCTCCCGGAAAACTCGGAGGGCTTCGGGGACTTACACATCTTCGGTCGATCCTTAGCAGCATGGGCTGTCTTGTGATTCCGGAACAGATGGCCTTGGCGACTGCACATTTGGCTTTTGACGACCAAGGACAGTTGAAGGACGAAGCCATGCAGCACGGTGTAGCAGCCGTTGCGGCTGGCGTAGCCGAACTCCTGAAGAAGCTTTACTGACCAAATTATCGGCAGATTGAGGAGTACCTGATTTGTCCCGAACTGATCAGGGTCAGGGAATGATTCCTGATCGAAGTGCCCTGCCTATTCTTTCCTGAGCCATCCGTCGGGCTGCCTAGGGGAATGGATGAAAAACAGCATGTCCGTCCTTTGCAAGAAAAAGGTTTCGACGGGCTTTCCGGGGATATTCTGTTGAACTATCTCGATGGTGCTTTCATACACCCCCGCGACAATGGCTAGGTGTCCGTGCTTGGTGTCGGAAAAGACCAGGATGTCATGGACCTCGGGACATCGATTACTACCGTTTCGATACTGAAGCAAACCTCGCCGTGGGTTCAATTGACCCTGTTCAAGGTCTGTGTCAAAGAAATCTCTTGCGTGGCCCCAGGGGTGAGGCATCCTGTGGTTCATGGCTTCTGCGTAGAATCGCTTGACGAATTCCACGCATTGCCATTTCTGACCGTAATAATAATCGTCGGTGCTTCTGAAGTGACGGCCATGGCTCCGGTCCTGGTCGATACCGTTTTCGTAAACGGAGACATCGAAGTAACGGTGAGTTTTGCTACCGACCGGTTTCAGCTTCGGGATTGATTTGGACATTTTTCAATGCATTGTTTTTGACCAGGACCACCTGGGGAAACCGGGATGGCCTGGTTTCTAGATGAAGTTCGCCCCGGCAGATGTTTCTTTTTTCCCGCTCGACTGACGCCGTGGGTGCGGGTTCAGAAAGGTTTGACTGTTGCCAGGATGACCGTCCCGAACAGGAACAGGACCGGAATCTCGTTGATCCATCGATAGTAGACGTGTGAATGTTCGTTTCGATCGGATGCAAAGGTCTGAACACAACGGCCGCAGTAGAAGTGATAGATGACCAGTAGCGCCAATATTCCAAGTTTGGCATGCAGCCAGCCGGCACTGCCGTACATCGCCCAGGCATAGTCGACCAGCATCCAGATTCCGAAACCGAGGGTCAGGATCATGCCCGGGGTCATGATTCCGTAGTAGAGTTTTCGTTCCATGATCTTGAACCGTTCGATGCTTTCATGGTCTTCGCTTAGGGCGTGGTAAACGAACAGCCGGGGCAGGTAGAACAGTCCAGCGAACCAGGTCACCATGAAAATGAGGTGAAAGGCTTTCAGCCACATGGGCGGTACTCCTTTGTCCAAGGGTGGATTGAGGGAAGGCTAATTTTTAACGCTCCGAGGCAAGCGCTGTTCGATTTCCCCATTGGCAGTACAGGCCGGTTATCGGGTCCTGCTAGGGTTGGTTTCGGTCAGCCCTGTTGCGATATCTCCGTGCAAGACCCCTTTCAGGGTTTCGATTAGCAGGCGGTGTTCGGTTTTCAGAACCCGTGCGGCCAGGGTTTCTGGCGTGTCGTCCAGTTCGACCGCAACTTTTGCCTGGGCGAGCACTGGGCCCTGGTCATATTCTTCGTCAACCAGGTGAATGGTAACACCTGTTTCGGTATCTCCGGCTGCCAGAACGGCTTCATGTACGTGTAAGCCAAACATTCCCTTGCCACCGTACTTCGGAAGCAGGGAAGGATGGATATTCATGATGCGGCCGGCAAATGCGCTGGTGATGTTGGCCCCGATTTTTATCATGTACCCGGCCAGAATCAGAAGTTCGACTTGGTGTTCGAGCAACTTCTGCAGGATGTAATCGTCTGGAGAACAGTTGATATCGGCGCAGACTCTGGTGTTGGCAACATAGGAGGGAATCGACTCCTGTCCGGCACGTTGTAGTGCCTGGCAGGATTCGTTGTTGGTGATCACTACAACGGGCTCTGCATTTAGGTCTCCTTTCCTGCAGTTGTCGATGATGGCCTGCATGTTGGTTCCTCGGTGGGAAACCAGAAAGCCCAGTCGTGTTTTCTTCATGTACCGTGTTCAATTGGGTTTTTGCGGATAGGAAATAAACAGGATAAAGCCATGTCTCAGGAAACCCGGTCTCCGATTAATGCCATATCGGGCGTGATAATAGCGCGGGAACTGTTCCGCATGATAACAGGGATCGCTTTGAATCCATCAACAAGTATTTGTTACTGGAATGAAACCCATCATTCCGTGCAGAATAGGTAGGGAACGGGTCTGATTGGCCACGGCCTGCTGCATGCTGTGGAAACGAGCTGAGCCCCTGGATATTAAGTCGGTGGTCAGTGATGACGGGCGGTGTAGCAGCGTACTTGGAACTGGAGTCCGTTTCGCGGGCCTGATAAAGTGGCGCCCATTTTTTGTAGTGGGGAGACAAAAATGATCAAGGCAGGGATTGTTGGAGGCACCGGCTATACCGGTGTTGAATTGTTGCGAATTCTGATTGGGCATTCCGAAGTAGAGCTTCGGGCCGTGACTTCGAGAAGTGATGCCGGCGTGAAGGTCAGTGACCTTTATCCGAGCCTGCGTGGCCATGTTGATGTCAAATTCAGCCTACCCGAAATCGGAGGCCTTGTTGACTGTGACGTGGTTTTCTTTGCGACGCCGAATGGAACTTGCATGCGCATGGCGCCGGAGTTGCTGGGGCAGGGAGTTCGGGTGATTGACCTGGCCGCTGATTTCCGTTTGAAGAGTCCGCAGGAGTGGGAAACATGGTACGGAGAGCCGCACGCATGTCCCGAACTGCTGGAAGAAGCGGTTTACGGATTGCCGGAGATCAATCGTTGCGCTATTCTCGATGCGCGGTTGGTCGCCAGCCCGGGCTGCTATCCGACCGCCGTGCAACTGGGATTTGCACCGTTGGTCAAATCGAGCGCAATCTTTCCTTCTGGGCTGATTGCCGATGTGAAGTCGGGGGTCAGCGGAGCCGGGCGCAAGACCCAGCTTAGCGCCCTGATGGCCGAGTGTGGCGAAAGCTTCAAGGCCTATTCTGTTAGTGGTCATCGTCACCTACCCGAGATTCGGCAGGGGCTGTCGGCGCTGACCATTGAAGACATCGGGCTGACTTTTGTACCGCACCTTGCTCCAATGATTCGTGGCATTCATGCCACCCTATACGGGCGCCTGAAATCCACTGGAACGGATCTACAGACGCTCTTTGAACATCAGTATTCCAGTGAACCCTTTGTCGATGTATTGCCTGCGGGAGCACATCCGGACACCCGCAATGTCAAGGGAGCCAATCGGTGTCAGATTGCGGTCCATCAGCCACAGGATAGCGATACGGTGGTTGTTCTGGCGGTCATTGACAACTTGGTTAAGGGTGCTTCTGGACAGGCGGTTCAGAACATGAATCTGATGTTTCAGCTGGAAGAAACCACGGGGCTGGACGCCCTGGCGATCTACCCATGAGGTCCCTAGACGCCTAACCGGTGAAGGCAAACAACCGTTTTTTCCGTTTCGGTCGGATGCTGCGTAATCCGTGGATGATCGTCAGTGTATGCGGATGCGCAATTTTACTGGTCTGAATCCTTGTCGGTGGCTTTTCCCTCGAAGGTGCTGGCTGGTCGGCCCTTCTTGAACGGGAGGAACTGATTCGACAGATTGATGATGCCGAATTCGTCATTGTTGGCCTTGAACGGCATGTAGCCGTTGCCGAGAATGCCAGTCGCATTGATCAAGTAGTCCGTAAGGTCGACTCTCGAAAGCCTTGGCTCATTGACGGCTGAATTGCAGCAGATGGAGCAGGAACTGGAGTTTTATCGCCGCATCGTTTCGCCCGGAGAGGGCAAGGATGCGTTGCAGATTGAGTGTTTTCGCATGTCGTCTGATTCCGGAGACGACCAGTTCTCACTGACGCTGTCCCAAGGTGTTGGAAGGAGTGCCAAGATCAGAGCCATTTCAACGCTTCGGTTCGTCGGGACATTGAGCGGTGAGAAACAGACCTTATCGTTACAAGGATATAGATACTGCGAAACGGAAGCGTCTGAAATTTTCATTCCGATACTTCCAGACTGTTAGCGGTGCGCTGCATTTTCCGGACGGTTTTAAGCTCCAGGCGGTCACGATTTCGGCAGAGGTGCAAACCAAACGCCGAAGCAAGCTTTCCGAGAACTGGACCAGTGAACAAGTGAAAAGCGGTTTTGAAAGCAGTGCTTTGGCGACCCGTCCAATTGCCGTCAGTGCAAAGGGTCCGTAATCGGTCGGCGTGTCGGAAGTCTTGAATGATGTTGGATTTGAGTGTTCCGGTTGGCTTGAGTGGAATAGGGTCTTCGGGCTCTATTATCTTGACGTGCCCTAACTGAAAAGACATAATTCTATGTTGTCCGAATGGCTATTGAGAGCGAGAGTAACGTGGATGTGAATCAAGTCCCTGTCCAGTTCACCGGGAACGCGGCGACGCGGGTTGGTGAACTGATCTCCGAGGGAGGGAACCAGAATCTGAAGTTGAGGGTCTACATCACCGGAGGCGGATGCAGCGGTTTTCAGTATGGTTTCATGTTCGACGAACAGTCCAACGACGATGATACGGTCATCGAACGTGACGGGGTCACTGTGCTGATTGATTCGACCAGTATCGAATACCTGCAGGGAGCGGAAATAGATTACAAGGACGATCTGACCGGTTCCCAGTTTGTCGTTCGCAATCCGAATGCTTCTACAACCTGCGGTTG